>NZ_JBIUYA010000013.1:0-178507 GCF_044744285.1 Pseudomonas sp. NPDC087336
CCGCGTCACCGTTGCGCAGGGCTCACGTCATGCGTCGACAGCGGAACGCGGAGCGTCCCTGGCGGCATTCCCACGCAGAGCGTGGGAACGATCACGTGTTCACTTGAAATCAGGTCGGCTGTCAGGCCGCCATCCCAAGTGCACTGACAATCAAGAACCAGTGCACCTTGCGCCAAGCCAGCCCCTGGTTCGAGCGCGTAGTTTTGTGTCGTGGGTTAGACGTTCGTCCTGACCTCCACCTGGATAACAACAAGATTTCTGGTGACCCATGAGCACAGTAGATCCGATCACCTTGGCAGTCGTGCGCGGCGCGCTCGAAACCGCGCAACGGGAAATGACCATCACCCTTGAGAAAACCGGTCGTTCAAGCGTTTTCAACCTGGCCCACGATTACTCCAACGCCCTCTTCGATCACCTTCCGGAAATGATCCTGCAAGGCCAGGACATCCCGATTCACCTCGGTTCGCTGATTCCGGCGATGAAATGCGTGGCCGGTTTCTTCGGCGACGACGTCCAGGAAGGCGATGTGATTTATCACAATGACCCCGCTTACATGGGCAGCCATATTCTCGACTGCTGCATGTACAAACCGGTGTTCTACGAAGGCGAGTTGGTGTTCTGGGCGGTGTGCAAAGGTCACCTGACCGACATCGGCGGACCGGTGCCCGCCGGCTACAACCCGGATGCCAAGGAGATCTACGCCGAAGGTTTGCGTATCCCGCCGGTCAAGCTCTGGTCCCAAGGCATGCGCCGCGAAGACGTGATCAACCTGCTGCTGACCAACATGCGCGCCCGGGCCTACCAGGAAGGCGATCTCAACGCCCAGTACGGCGCCTGCAATGTCGGTGAACGGCACTTGCTGGAACTGCTCGATCGGTATGGCGTGGCGCAGGTGCGCGCGTGTATCGCCGAATTGAAGGACATGGCGGACCGGCACATGCGGGCCTTGCTGCGAGAAGTGCCGGATGGCCTCTACAGCGGCACCGCCGTGCTGGAAGACTCGGGCCATGGGCTGGGTGAACTGTCGATCACCGCGCAAGTGGAAATTCGTGGCGACGAGGCGCACATCCTGATCGAAAGCCCGCCGCAGGTGCCGTACTTCATCAACTCCTACGCCGGCAACTCGGTGTCCGGGGTTTACCTGGGGCTGATGATGTTCGCCCAGGTCCCGCCGCCGTACAACGAAGGGCTGTACCGCTGCGTGTCCGTCGACCTCGGCCCGCCGGGCACCTTGTGCAACGCCCAGGAACCGGCGCCCCACGTCAACAGCACCACCACACCGATGGAAACCCTGGCCGACGCGGTGCGCCAGGCCCTGGAGCAAGCGGCCCCCGATCGTGTCACCGCCTCCTGGGGTCACGCCAGCGGGATCAACATCGCCGGCCATGATCCGCGCAATGGCAACGACGAGTACGTGACCATGGTGCTCGCCTCGATCATTTCCGGTGCCGGCGCGAACAAGTCCATGGACGGTTGGCCGGCATGCGGTCCGCTGTGTTGTTTCGGTGCGTTGATGTCCGGTGATATCGAGTTGCTGGAGTACGCCTATCCAATCCTCGTCCATCGCTACAGCCTGATGACCGACAGCGGCGGTGCCGGCGAATTTCGCGGTGGCTCGGGGACGCGCATCGAAATCGAACCGCTGAACCACGCCATGACGGTGGTCGGCTTTGGCGAGGGCCGGCAACTGCCGACGTCGGGTGCCGCGGGCGCGAACAACGTCCTGCTCGAACCCAAACTGGGCCGCTTGATTCACCGCAAGCTCGACGGTGAGGAACAGTCCTTCATCTACAACGCGCAGCTCACCGCGCAACCGGGCGAACGGGTGATCAACGTCAACCCTGGCGGCGGTGGCTATGGCAACCCCCTGCGACGCCCGGCCGCCAGCGTGGTCGACGACGTGCGCAACGGCCTGGTGTCCCGCGAAGGCGCCCGCCTGGAGTACGGCGTGGTGATCGACAGCCAAGGCCAGGTCGACGACGCCGCGACTCATGCTTGCCGCGCCACGCACTGATCGCCCCCCTTGAGCAATCTGGAATCCCTCATCATGAGCAAGCAACAATATCGCCTGGGCATCGACGCCGGCGGCACCTTCACCGATTTCATCCTGGCCGATCGCAGCGGCAACGTGCAGCTGTTCAAGGCTCCATCGACACCACAGGACGGCACCCTCGCCATCCGCAACGGGCTGGCGCAAATCGCCGATGCCATCGGCCGCACCCCCGCCGAAATCATTGGCGACTGTGACCTGTGCATCAACGGCACCACGGTGGCCCTCAACGCGCTGATCGAGAAAACCGGGGTCAAGGTTGGCCTGCTGTGCACCGACGGGCATGAGGACAGCCTGGAAATCCGCCTGGGTCACAAGGAAGACGGCCATCGCTACGATGCCAGTTACCCGCCGGCCTACATGCTGGTGCCGCGGCATCTGCGGCGGCCCATCGGCGGCAGGATCATCAGTGATGGCAGCGAATACGCCGCGCTCGACGAAAACGCAATAACTGAAGCGATCGAGTATTTCCGCGAACAGGACGTCAAGGCCGTGGCCATTTCGTTCGTCTGGTCGGTGCGCAATCCGAGCCACGAGCAACGCGCCGCCGAAATGGTGCGCGCGGCACTACCGGGTGTATTCGTCTGCACCGGCAACGAAGTGTTCCCGCAGATCCGCGAATACACCCGCACCTCGACCACTGTGGTCAACGCGTACCTGAGCCCGGTCACGGGCCGCTACATCGAACGCATCGACGCCTTGTTCGAAGAGCTCGGCGCGCAGCAGCCCACCCGCTACTTCCAATCCAACGGTGGCCTGGCGCCCGGTGTGGTGATGCGCGAACGCGCGGTGAATGCGATCAACTCAGGGCCCGCGTCCGCGCCGCAAGCCGGGTTGTGCGTGGCGCAGCCATTCGGCATCGACAACGTGATCACGGTGGACATGGGCGGCACTTCGTTCGACATCACCTTGAGCAAGTCAGGACGCACCAACTTCAGTAAGGACACTGACTTCCTGCGCTATCGCATCGGCGTGCCGATGATCCAGGTTGAAACCCTCGGTGCCGGCGGTGGCTCGATCGCCTATCTCGACGACTTCGGCATGCTCCAGGTCGGCCCGCGCAGCGCCGGCGCCAACCCAGGCCCGGTGTGCTATGGCAAGGGCGGCATCGAGCCGACCGTCACCGACGCCAACCTGGCCCTGGGTTACCTGGCCGACGGCGCGCTATTGGGCGGTAGCATCCGGCTCAATCGCCAGGCCGCCGTCGAGGCGATCCGGAGCAAAATCGCCGACCCCCTGGGCATCAGCGTCGAACGCGCCGCGCTTGGCATCATTACCCTGGTCAACCTGAACATGGTCAGCGGCATTCGCCGGGTGTCGGTCGAGCGCGGTTATGACCCACGGGACTTTGCCCTGATCGGCGCGGGCGGTGCGGCGGGCATGCACGTCATGCGCCTGGCCGAGGAAATCGGCAGCAAGGTGGTGCTGATCCCGAAAGTGGCTTCCGGGCTGTGCGCCTATGGGCAGATTCTTTCCGATATCCGCTACGACCAATTGACCACGCTGCCCATGCGCCTCGACGACGAACTGGTCGACCTGCCGTTGCTCAACCAAACCTTGCGTGACCTGCGCGAGCGCGGCATGAACAACCTGCGTGACGATGGCTTCGGCGCTGGCAATAACGTCGAGTGCTTGTACAACCTGGAAATCCGCTACCTCGGGCAGATCCACGAATGCAGCGTGGAGCTTGCCTGTGATCAGCTGGATCAGTCGGGCCTGGTCGCGTTGCGCGAGGCGTTCCACACCCGGCACAAGGCGCTGTTCTCCTACAGCGAACCGCAAAGCCCGGCAGAACTGGTCAACCTCGAGTGCTCGGTGATCGCGCGCCTGCAACGTCCGCCCATGCCGGAACTGCCGCCAGCTGCCGAGGACGTCGCACCCAAGGCCAGCGGTCATCGCTCAATGCTGTTCAGCGCCCAGTCGTCCTGGCAGCAAACGCCGGTGTACAACGGTGACCGCTTGCAATCGGGGCAAACGGTGCAAGGCCCGTGCGTGATCGAAGAGTCGACCACCAACATCGTCGTGCCCCCTGGCTGGCAGGCCACGCTCGCGCCATCGGCCACCTACCGGCTGACACCCGGTGATTGACCGCCCGTAAGCATTGGCAAATGATGGCAACCCAACGGTGTCGGCGGCTTTTCTGCGTCGGCACCGTCCTCATAATAAAAATGATACGAGGGCAGCCGTGACCTACAAACTCTCCACTCGCTCCTGGCCAGACAGTCAACGCCAGCCGCTCTGGGCCCAGGCCATCGGCAGTGCCTACTTTCCACTGTCACTGGAATTCGCGCCCGACAGCCCTTTCAGTGGCAGCCTGCAGATCTGGGAAACCGGCAGCACCGCGCTGACCCTTTCACGCTTGCGCTCCAGTCAACTGGGCTATTCGCGCAGCAAAGCCCAGGTCAGTGAAGACAAGGAAGCCTGCTACCTCGTCACCGTACCGCGGCGCAGTGAAGTGCATTTCGAACAGGACGGCCGCACCCTGCATTGCCAACCTGGTGGCTTCATCTTCGAACGGGGTGATGCGCCCTACCGCTTTCACTACGCCCGCGACAACGACCTGTGGGTGTTCAAGCTCCCCGAACGCGCACTGCAGGGCCAATTGCGCGGTGCCGAGCGCTATACCCGCCTGTGCTTCGACGCCAGGCGCGCACTCGGGCGGGTCTTTGTCGACCAACTGGCGATGTGCGCCGCACGTTTCGACGAATGCGACGCCCCCGCCCGGCACATGCTGCTGGAGCAGGCCCTTTCGACGTTGTTGATGGCATTGCGTGACGATGAGCGGGTGCTCAGCAGCGAAAGCTCGAACCTGGCCGGCCTGCATTTGCAACGCATCGAGCACTACGTCGACCAGCAACTGGGCAACCCCGACCTGGCGCCGCCAATGATCGCCGAGGCCTGTGGGTTGTCCGTGCGCTATGTGCATAAACTCTTCAGCAGCACGCCCTACAGCCTTGGGGAATGGATTCGCCTGCGCCGCCTTGAGGCGGTCAACAGAGGCCTGCTCGATCCCAACTGCCACCTGTCGATCGGCGAACTGGCCATGCGCTGGGGCTTCAGCGATCAGGCGCAATTTACCCGAAGCTTTCGCCAGCACTTTGGCTGTACGGCCAGGGAAGTGCGCAGTGGGGGGCGGTTGCCTGCGTCTTCGAATATTGGGGTTTCAGGCGGGATAAGGGCCTGACAGCCGACCAATCTCCTGCAGGTGTACCTCGATCTACTGTGGGAGCTGGCCTGCCGGCGATGAAGGTCTTACAGCCGACATTCTCTTTCAGGTGTACATATCCATTCCTGCGGTAACGGCCACTTAGGGTTTTTTCCTTACGGCGACTCACTTGTCCAAACGCCGGAGTGCCGGCCCAGCGAAAAGTAAGCAAAAGGCTTTGCCCCACCACTCTGTGTCTCGCTAAGGCTCGGCATGCCAGGGGACAGGCCGCCTTCGCGAGCAAGCTCGCTCCTACAGTTTTTACAACCATCCGACCAGAAACCCCTCTTAGCCTATTGCGCATCCGGTATTATGGTATACCATCATACGCACAGACACCTTTCACCCTGATACGGAGCAGCTCATGAGTTTCGAAATCCGCAAGATCGTCAGCTATGTCGAAGAAACCTTCATTGAAGGCGGCAAGGCCGCCGACAAGCCCGTGACCATGGTCGGGCTGGCCGTGGTGATGAAGAACCCTTGGCTGGGCAACGGTTTCGTTGAAGACCTCAAACCGCAGATCCGCGCCAACTGCTCCGACCTCGGCGCACTGATGGTCGAGCGCCTGGTGGGCATTATCGGTGGTGCCGAGAAGATCGAAGCGTACGGCAAGGCCGCCGTGGTCGGTGCCGATGGTGAAATCGAACACGCCTCCGCGGTGATCCACACCCTGCGCTTCGGCAACCACTACCGCGAAGCGGTGAAAGCCAAGAGCTACCTGAGCTTCACCAACAAGCGCGGCGGCCCGGGCACTTCGATCCAGATCCCAATGATGCACAAGGACGATGAAGGCCTGCGTTCTCACTACATCACCCTGGAAATGCAGATCGAAGACGCGCCGCGTGCCGACGAAATCGTCGTGGTCCTGGGTTGCGCCGATGGCGGCCGCCTGCACCCACGCATCGGCAATCGCTACATCGACCTGGAAGAACTGGCAGCCGAAAAAGCCCAGTAAGCCGGTCGGTCACTAAAACAAAAAGGTATGCAGGAGCGCTCCATGATTCGGCTCACCGCTGAACGCACCCCGGCTGGCACCAGTTACCTGGCGACCGGCCAAGGCCAGCCCGTGGTCTTGATCCACGGCGTGGGCCTGAACAAAGAAATGTGGGGCGGCCAGATCGTTGGCCTGGCCACGAAATACCGTGTCATCGCCTACGACATGCTTGGTCATGGCGCCAGCCCGCGCCCGCAAAGCGGCACGCCGCTGCTCGGCTATGCCGATCAACTGCTGGAGCTGCTCGATCATCTGCAATTGCCTAAGGCGGCAGTGATCGGTTTTTCCATGGGTGGGCTGGTGGCGCGGGCTTTTGCCCTGCATTACCCGCAGCGCCTGCAGAGCCTTGTGGTGCTCAACAGCGTGTTCAATCGCACCGCCGAGCAACGCGCCGGTGTCATCGCCCGCACAGCCCAGGCCGCCGAACACGGCCCGGATGCCAACGCCGAAGCCGCACTCTCGCGCTGGTTCAGCCGCGAATACCAGGCAGCTAATCCGGCGCAGATCGCCGCTTTGCGCCAGACGCTCGCGCAGAATGATCCGCAGGGTTACCTGACCACTTATCAATTGTTCGCCACCCAGGACATGTACCGCGCCGATGACCTGGCCAGCATCCAGGTGCCGACGCTGGTTGCCACCGGCGAACTCGACCCGGGGTCGACCCCGGAAATGGCCGAGCAACTGGCCCAGCGCATTCCCGGTGCGCAGGTTGCCGTACTCGCCGAGCAGCGGCATATGATGCCCGTAGAATCGCCGCGCCTGGTCAACCAGCTGTTGCTGGAATTTCTCGACACGGCGCACGCCCGACAAAACCAGATTAAGGGGATCGTTGCATGACTCTCGCACGCTTCCAGATGTGCATCGGCGGTGAATGGGTCGACGCCCTGTCCGGCAAGACTTTTGAAAGCCTCAACCCGGCCCTGGCCGAACCTTGGGCCGAACTGCCCGATGCCGACGAAGCCGACGTCGAGCGCGCCGTACAGGCTGCGCAGACTGCCTTCGACAGCCAGGCCTGGCGCGGCCTGACCGCCACCGCCCGCGGCAAGTTGTTGCGGCGCCTGGGCGACTTGATCGCCGAAAACAAGGAACAACTGGCGCAGCTGGAAAGCCGCGACAACGGCAAGCTGATCCGCGAAACCCGCGGCCAGGTCGGCTACCTGCCAGAGTTTTTCCATTACACCGCGGGCCTGGCGGACAAGCTCGAAGGCGGCACCCTCCCGCTGGATAAACCGGATCTGTTTGCCTACACCGTGCACGAAGCCATGGGCGTGGTTGCCGCGATCATTCCGTGGAACAGTCCGCTGTACCTGACCGCGATCAAACTGGCACCGGCCCTGGCGGCAGGCAACACCATCGTGATCAAGCCGTCCGAGCACGCCTCGGCGACCATTCTCGAACTGGCGCGCCTGGCGCTGGAAGCCGGAATTCCACCGGGGGTGGTCAACGTCGTCACCGGTTACGGCCCAAGCACCGGCGCCGCGTTGACCCGTCATCCGCTGGTGCGCAAGATCGCCTTCACCGGCGGCGCGGCCACGGCGCGGCATGTGGTGCGCAGCAGTGCGGAGAACTTCGCCAAGCTGTCGCTGGAGCTGGGCGGCAAATCGCCGAATATCATTTTCGCCGACGCCGACCTCGACAGCGCGATCAACGGTGCCATCGCCGGGATCTATGCGGCGTCCGGGCAAAGCTGTGTGTCGGGTTCGCGCCTGCTGGTGCAGGACGAGATCTACGACGAATTCGTCGCCCGCCTGGTGGAACGCGCCCAGCGCATCCGCATCGGCAACCCACAGGACGACAGCAGCGAAATGGGCCCGATGGCCACCGCGCAGCAACTGGCTGTTGTCGAGGGGCTGGTGGCGGATGCCATTGCCGAAGGTGCGCGTTTGCGCCTGGGTGGCAAGCGTGCGGAGAATCTCGGCGAAGGCTGGTTCTATGAGCCGACCTTGTTCGAATGCGACCGCAACTCGATGAAGATCATGCAGGAAGAAGTGTTCGGTCCGGTAGCCTCGGTCATCCGTTTCAAGGACGAAGCCGAAGCCCTGGCGATCGCCAACGACTCGCAGTTCGGCCTCGCCGCCGGCATCTGGACCCGCGACCTGGGCCGCGCCCATCGCCTGGCCCGGGATGTGCGCTCGGGGATCATCTGGGTCAATACCTACCGTGCCGTGTCGGCCATGGCGCCGATCGGCGGCTTCAAGAACAGTGGCTATGGACGCGAAAGCGGCATCGATTCCGTGCTGGCCTACACCGAGCTGAAAACGGTGTGGATCAATCTGTCCCAGGCACCGATGCCTGATCCGTTTGTGATGCGCTAGGAGTCCTGAAAAATGATCGAACCCGGCATTTACAAAGACGTCATGAGCTCGTTCCCTTCCGGGGTCACGGTGGTCACCACCCTGGACCCGGATGGCGGCATCGTCGGCATTACCGCCAGCGCCTTCAGTGCGCTGTCGATCGATCCGGCACTGGTGCTGTTCTGCCCCAACTACGCCTCTGACACTTACCCGATCCTGCGCGACAGCAAGCAATTCGCGATTCACCTGCTGTCCGCAGACCAGACCGCCGAAGCCTATGCGTTCGCCGGCAAGGGCAAGGACAAGGCCAACGGCATCGAATGGCACTTGAGCGAACGGGGTAACCCGTTGCTGCGAAAAGCCACGGCGATCATCGAGTGCGAACTGTGGCGTGAATACGATGGCGGCGACCACGCCATCATCGTCGGCGCGGTGAAGAACCTGATCCTGCCCGAGCAACCGGTGACGCCGATGATCTACCACAAAGGCAAGCTGGGCCCCCTGCCCACCCTGGCCTGATGGCGCTGCACAAATCCTTGCAGGAGCCCGGCTTGCCGGCGAAGGCGTGCACAAGGACGCCTTCGCCGGCAAGCCGGACTCCTACAGGTAATCACCTTTTCCTCCAGGAGCCGGCATGAGCCCAGCAGCCTCGCAACTGTTCCGCCAGCAGGCGTACATCAACGGCCAATGGCTGGATGCGCCCGACGGTGCGCGACAGGACATCTTCAACCCGGCCACCGGTGAACACATCGGTAGCGTACCGAACCTTGGCGCCGAGCACGCCCGGCAGGCCATCTTCGCCGCCAACAATGCCTGGCCGGCCTGGCGCGCGCTGACCGCCAAAGAGCGCAGCAACACCCTCAAGCGCTGGCACGCGCTGGTGCTGGAAAATGCCGATGCCCTGGCCGAAATCCTGACCCTGGAACAAGGCAAACCGTTGGCCGAAGCCAAGGGTGAAATCCTCTACGCCGCCAGTTTCATCGAGTGGTTCGCCGAAGAAGCCAAGCGCATCTACGGCGACACGATTCCCAGCCACAAGGGCGATGCGCGCATCGTCGTCAGCAAGGAACCGATCGGTGTCGTCGCGGCCATCACGCCGTGGAACTTCCCCGCAGCGATGATCACCCGCAAGGCCGGCCCGGCGCTGGCCGCCGGTTGTCCGTGCATCGTCAAGCCGGCGCCGGAGACGCCATTCTCGGCACTGGCCATGGCGGCGCTGGCCGAACAGGCCGGCATTCCTGCCGGTATTTTCAACGTGATCACCGGCGATGCCATCGCCATCGGCGCTGAGCTGACGGCAAGCCCGTTGGTGCGCAAACTGTCGTTCACCGGCTCCACGGCGATTGGCAAGTTGCTGATGGCGCAGTGCGCGCCGACGCTGAAGAAAGTCTCGCTGGAACTGGGCGGCAACGCACCGTTCATTGTCTTCGACGATGCCGACCTTGAGCGTGCTGTAGAAGGCGCGCTGATTGCCAAGTTTCGCAATGCCGGCCAGACCTGTGTCTGCGTCAATCGTTTCCTGGTGCAGGACGGCATTCACGATGCCTTTGTCGCGCGCCTGGCCGAACGGGTGTCGCAACTCAAGGTTGGCAGCGGTTTCGCTGACGGCGTCACCCAGGGCCCACTGATCAACGAGCGCGCCGTGGCCAAGGTTGAAGACCACGTGCAGGACGCACTGGCGCAAGGCGCCCGGTTGCTTTGCGGTGGCGAACGTCATGCGCTGGGGCACGGCTTCTTCCAGCCAACGGTATTGGCCGGCATCACCACGCACATGAAAGTCGCCCGGGAAGAGACCTTCGGCCCGCTCGCCGCGGTGTTCCGTTTCGACAGCGAAGCCGAGGCCGTGCAGATGGCCAACGACACCGAATTCGGCCTGGCGGCCTACTGCTACACCCGCGACCTGGGCCGCGCCTGGCGCATGAGTGAGGCGCTGGAATACGGCATGGTCGGGATCAACGAAGGGTTGATTTCCACCGAGGTCGCCCCTTTTGGCGGGATCAAATCCTCAGGCCTGGGCCGTGAAGGCTCCAGGTACGGCATCGAGGATTACCTGGAACTTAAATACACCCTCATGGGTGGGCTCGACGACGTTGGGAGCAGCCGGCAATGAGTAACGAGAAATACGAAAAAGGCCTGAAAATCCGCACCCAGGTGCTGGGTGAAGCCTATGTGAACCGCTCCATCGAGAACGCCGACGACTTCACCCGCCCCCTGCAGGAGATGGTCACCGAGTACTGCTGGGGCCACGTCTGGGGCCGTGAGGGTTTGTCGCTTAAAGAGCGCAGCATGATAAACTTGGCGATGATTTCGGCCCTCAATCGACCTCACGAACTCAAGCTGCACGTGCGTGGTGCCTTGCGTAACGGACTGAGTCGTGAACAAATACGCGAAACTCTGCTTCAGGTCGGTATTTATTGCGGGGTTCCCGCGGCCGTAGACAGCTTCCGGCTCGCCCGTGAAGCGTTCGCCGAAGCCGATGCCGAGGCCTCCAGTTAACCCTTGGCTATCTGACTGAACGAGCACCAGGATTATTGCGATCGAAGTGCTCTTTTTGCATGGACAGCCACATTCAGAGCGGACCCCATGAAACGCCTGCCACTCGACGACAGCTTCAAGGTCAATCGCAACCCCGTTACCCTGCGCGAAATCGTGCTGGATAAACTGCGAAGCGCCATCATGAACTTCCAGCTTCTGCCGGGAGATCGACTGGTCGAACGCGATCTGTGCGATCGCCTGGGCGTGAGCCGCACTTCGGTGCGCGAAGCCTTGCGTCACCTCGAATCCGAAGGCCTGGTGGAGTTCGCCGATGCCAAGGGCCCGCGGGTCGCGATCATCACGCTGGCCGATGCCGTCGATATCTATGAGCTGCGTTGCGTCCTCGAGGGCCTGATCGTCCAGCTGTTCACCCTGCGCGCCAAGGCCAAGGACATCAAGGCCCTGGAAAAGGCCCTGGAAGAAAACCGCCAGGCGTTGAAGGAAGGTGAACTGCAACAGGTCATCGATTCCGTGCAAGGTTTCTACGACGTGCTACTCGAAGGCTCCGGCAACCATGTCGCCGCGACCCAGTTGCGTCAGCTGCAGGCCCGCATCAGCTACCTGCGCGCGACTTCCGTGTCCCAGGAAAACCGTCGCGGCGCCAGCAACCAGGAGATGGAACGCATGGTCGAAGCGATCAAGAGCGGTGATCCGCTGGCCGCTCACCAGGCTTGCGTCGACCACGTTCGCGCCGCCGCCACCGTCGCCCTCGATTACCTCAAGCGCAAGCAGGAAGAGACCGGGGCGATCCCCGAGATCAACCAGCCCATTGCGCTCAAAGAACCGCGCATAGGTCGTTGATCATGTTCAGCCCGAGCTATTGTCCAAAGTGCGGCAGCAATGACATCAAGTCACAGCTGCCACCGGGCGATACGCACGAGCGCCTGATGTGCCGCGTCTGCGGCTACATCCACTACGTCAATCCGAAAATCATCGCCGGCTGCATCATCGAGCAGGACGGCAAGTACCTGCTGTGCCAACGCGCCATCCCCCCGCGCCCCGGCACCTGGACCTTGCCGGCGGGCTTCATGGAAGCTGGCGAAACCACCGAGCAGGCGGCGTTGCGCGAAGTCTGGGAAGAGAGCGGCGTGCGCGCGGAAATCCTCTCGCCCTACTCGATCTTCAGCGTGCCGAAGATCAGCGAGGTGTACATCATCTTCCGCGCCATCGCCCTGGAGATCACCGGGCAGTACGGACCGGAAACCCTCGACTACAAATTCTTCGCGCCCGAGGACATTCCCTGGGACAGCATCTACTACCCGGCGATCCGCCAGATCCTCGAACGCTACATCGAGGAGCGGCAGGCCGGGGTCTACGGGATCTACATCGGCAACGATGACAGCGGCAAGATCCACTTCATCCGCTGACGCAAACCTTCAATTTCGATTACCACCCGTAGGAACTGGCTTGCCAGCGAAGGGGCCGTTGGATACTGCGTTGATCTTGCGCACGCCTTCGCCGGCAAGCCAGCTCCTACAGGGTTATGTGGCGATTTTCATGCTGGCGCCACGCCTTCGACAATGATCACCTCGGCCCGAGCCACACCCTCGCGGTGCCCTTTGGCCTCCTGATACAGCTCTGATCGATAACAGGCCAGCGCCTGCTCGTAGGAATCGAACTCGATCACCACGCTGCGTTGCGGCGTCGGCCGACCCTCCATCGCTTCGCTGCGCCCACCGCGCGCCAATATCCGGCCACCGTATTGGGCAAACGCCTGCGGTGCCCGTTGGGTGTATTGGCTGTATTGATTGGGGTCGGTGATATCCACGTGAGCAATCCAGTACGCCTTCATAGTGACCTCTCTGTTTGTTTGTATTATGGTATACCATAGTATCTATTCATCAAACACCGGGAATCGCGACATGGCCTTCAACAGCATCGAAGAAATCATCGAAGACTACCGCCAAGGCAAGATGGTGCTCCTGGTTGACGACGAGGACCGGGAAAACGAGGGCGACCTATTGTTGGCCGCCGACTGCTGCAGCGCCGAAGCCATCAGCTTCATGGCCCGTGAGGCGCGCGGCCTGATCTGCCTGACCCTGACCGACGAGCATTGCCAGCGCCTGGGCCTCGAGCAGATGGTGCCGAGCAATGGCAGCGTGTTCAGCACCGCGTTCACGGTGTCGATCGAAGCAGCTGTTGGCGTCACCACCGGCATCTGCGCCGCCGACCGCGCGCGCACCGTCGCCGCCGCCGTCGCCCACGGTGCAAGTGCCGCCGATATCGTGCAGCCCGGCCACATTTTTCCGCTGCGCGCCCGGGAAGGCGGCGTATTGACCCGCGCCGGTCACACCGAAGCCGGCTGCGACCTGGCGCGCCTGGCCGGCTTCACCCCCGCCTCGGTGATCGTCGAAGTGATGAACGATGACGGCACCATGGCGCGCCGCCCGGACCTGGAAGTGTTCGCGCGCAAACACGGGATCAAGATCGGCACCATCGCCGACCTGATCCACTATCGTTTGAGTAACGAGCACACGGTGGTGCGTATCGGCGAGCGCGAGCTGCCGACGGTGCATGGCACCTTTCGTCTGATCACCTTTGAGGATCGCATCGAAGGCGGTGTCCACATGGCAATGGTTATGGGTGATCTGCGCCGCGATGAAGCGACGCTGGTGCGCGTGCACGTCATCGACCCGTTGCGCGACCTGGTTGGAGCCGAATACAGCGGCCCTTCCAACTGGACGCTGTGGGCCGCGTTGCAGCGGGTGGCTGAGGAAGGTCGCGGCGTGGTGGTGGTGCTGGCCAACCACGAATCGTCGCAAGCGTTGCTGGAGCGGGTGCCGCAATTGACCCAGGCGGCGCGGCAGTTCAGCCGATCGCAGTCGCGGATCTATTCGGAAGTCGGCACCGGTGCACAGATCCTGCAAAACCTTGGCGTCGGCAAACTGCGGCATCTGGGGCCGCCGTTGAAATACGCAGGTTTGACCGGGTATGACCTGGAAGTGGTGGAGAGCATTCCGTTCACTTCATGACCTGGAGGAGCCAGGCTTGCCGGCGAAGGCGTCCGCAAGATCGCCTTCACCGGCAAGCCTGGCTCCTACAGGTCCCCACCGGCAATAAAAAAGCATTTTTGGCTGATAGCCGGTAAGGCAAAGTGCTTGCACAAAGTTTGGAATACCATAATATGATATTCCATAGACCGAACGATTTGGCCAAGCGCACCCGCGAGGGAAAGCACCCACAACAGCCCTTGGCACGGTCGCCTTTCAAGGCCAGATGGACCTACTGCTCCCGATAGGCGGGCATTACCAAGCCCGCTCAAAAACACAACAAATGAGGGCGTGAAAATGGTGTTGAACAAACGTGCATCCGCAGTACTGTTCGCCGGCTTGCTGGCCACGGTCAGTCATGTGGCAACGGCTGCTGAAAGCGTCAACTTCGTCAGCTGGGGCGGTAGCACCCAGGATGCGCAGAAGCAGGCCTGGGCCGACCCGTTCAGCAAGGCCAGCGGCATCACCGTGGTCCAGGATGGCCCCACCGACTACGGCAAGCTCAAGGCCATGGTCGAAAGCGGCAACGTGCAGTGGGACGTGGTCGACGTCGAAGCCGACTTCGCCTTGCGTGCCGCCTCCGAAGGCCTGCTCGAACCCCTCGACTTCAAAGTCATCGAGCGCGACAAGATCGACCCGCGGTTCGTCTCCGATCACGGCGTCGGCTCGTTCTTCTTCTCCTTCGTCCTCGGCTACAACGAAGGCAAGCTCGGTGCCAACAAACCCCAGGACTGGTCCGCGCTGTTCGACACCAAGACCTACCCCGGCAAACGCGCCCTGTATAAATGGCCAAGCCCTGGCGTGCTGGAACTGGCGCTGCTGGCCGATGGCGTCAGCGCCGACAAGCTCTACCCGCTGGACCTGGACCGCGCCTTCAAGAAACTCGACACCATCAAGAAAGACATCGTCTGGTGGGGCGGCGGCGCTCAGTCGCAACAGCTGCTGGCCTCCGGTGAAGCGAGCATGGGCCAGTTCTGGAACGGCCGGATTCATGCCCTGCAAGAAGACGGTGCTCCGGTTGGCGTGAGCTGGAAGCAGAACCTGGTCATGGCCGACATCCTGGTCATTCCAAAGGGTTCGAAGAACAAGGACGCGGCGATGAAGTTCCTGGCCAATGCCACCAGTGCCAAAGGCCAGGCCGACTTCTCCAACCTGACCGCCTACGCCCCGGTCAACGTCGACAGCGTGGCGCGCCTGGACTCGGCTCTGGCGCCTAACCTGCCGACTGCCTACGCCAAGGACCAAATCACTCTTGATTTCGCGTACTGGGCCAAGAACGGTCCTGCTATCGCGACACGGTGGAACGAATGGCTGGTCAAATGAAGATGACGGCAACTGTGTCCCGTCCCTCGACGCCCGCCGGGAGCGCCACCGGCGCTGCCGCCAAGGCGGCTGCGATGACGCAAACCCCAACCCTGGCGCAACGCTGGCGCGGATCGAGCAACCTGATCCCCGCCCTGCTGTTCCTCGGCCTGTTCTTCCTCGGGCCATTGATCGGCTTGCTGCTGCGAGGTGTGCTGGAACCTGTTCCTGGGCTGGGCAACTACGAGCAGCTGTTCGCCAACTCGGCGTATGCCCGGGTCTTGCTCAATACCTTCTCGGTGGCCGGGCTGGTGACGCTGTTCAGCCTGCTGCTGGGTTTCCCGCTGGCCTGGGCGATCACGCTGGTGCCACGTGGCTGGGGTCGCTGGATTCTGAACATCGTGCTGTTGTCGATGTGGACCAGCCTCCTGGCGCGGACCTACTCCTGGCTGGTGCTGCTGCAAGCCTCCGGGGTGATCAACAAGGCGCTGATGGCCATGGGCATCATCGATCAACCGCTGGAGATGGTGCATAACCTCACCGGCGTGGTGATCGGCATGAGCTACATCATGATCCCGTTCATCGTGCTGCCGTTGCAGGCGACCATGCAGGCCATCGACCCGATGATCCTGCAGGCAGGTTCCATCTGCGGCGCCAGTCCGTGGACCAACTTCTTCCGGGTGTTCCTGCCGCTGTGCCGGCCGGGGCTGTTCTCCGGTGGCCTGATGGTGTTCGTGATGTCGCTCGGTTACTACGTCACCCCGGCGCTGCTGGGCGGTGCGCAGAACATGATGCTGCCTGAGTTCATCATCCAGCAGGTGCAGTCGTTCCTCAACTGGGGCCTGGCAAGCGCTGGCGCCGCGTTGCTGATCGTCATCACGCTGGTGCTGTTCTACTTCTACCTGAAGCTCCAGCCGGAATCCCCGGTTGGCGCCAGCAACGCGAGGTAAGCCGCCATGCTCCTGACCCCCAATGCCATGAGCCGCCGGATGCGCCTTGGCCTGTATGCCACCACCGGGCTGATCGGGTTGTTCCTGTTGCTGCCGATCGTGTTCATTGTCTTGCTGTCGTTCGGTTCGTCCCAGTGGCTGGTGTTCCCGCCACCGGGCTGGACGCTGAAATGGTACGGCCAGTTCTTCTCCAATGCCGACTGGATGAACGCGGCCATGGCCAGCCTCAAGGTCGCGGTGCTGACCACGTTCTTTGCCGTGGCCCTGGGCCTGCCGACTGCGTTTGCCCTGGTACGTGGGCGCTTCCCGGGCCGGGAAATGCTCTACGGCCTGTTCACCCTGCCGATGATCGTGCCGCTGGTGATCATTGCCGTGGCGGTGTACGCGCTGTTCCTGAAACTGGGCTACACCGGGACCATGTTCGCGTTCGTGGTCAGCCACGTCATCGTCGCCTTGCCGTTCACCATCATCTCGATCATCAACTCGCTGAAGCTGTTCGACCAGTCGATCGAAGATGCCGCGGTGATCTGTGGTGCCTCGCGCCTGCAAGCGGTGTTCAAGGTGACCTTCCCGGCGATTCGTCCGGGCATGGTGGCCGGCGCCCTCTTCGCCTTCCTCGTCTCGTGGGATGAAGTGGTACTGAGCGTGATGATGGCCAGCCCGACCCTGCAAACCCTTCCCGTGAAAATGTGGACCACCCTGCGCCAGGACCTGACGCCCGTGATCGCCGTCGCCTCGACGTTGCTGATCGGTCTCTCGGTATTGGTCATGGTGATCGCCGCCGCACTGCGCCGGCGCAATGAAATCAGCGCCTAAGCGCAGGAGTACGACATGAGTGCAGTGATCAAAGATGCCGCGCAGCAAAATGACAAGCCCCTGGTGAGCCTGCGCAACCTGAACAAATACTACGGCGACTTTGCCGCCGTGGACGACATCTCGCTGGACATCAAGGACGGTGAATTCCTCACCTTCCTCGGCTCCAGCGGCTCGGGCAAAAGCACCACGCTGTCGATGCTCGCCGGCTTCGAAACCCCCAGCAGCGGCGAGATCCTGGTCAACGGCCAATCGCTGGTGAACGTGCCGCCGCACAAACGCGACATCGGCATGGTGTTCCAGCGCTACTCGCTGTTCCCGCACCTGTCAGTGCGCGACAACATCGCCTTCCCGCTGGCGATCCGCAAACTGGCCGCGGCCGAACGTGATCGTCGGGTCGATGCGATGCTCAAACTGGTGCAGCTTGAACAGTTCGCCCATCGCCGCCCTTCGCAACTCTCCGGCGGCCAGCAGCAACGCGTCGCGATCGCCCGGGCGCTGGTCTACGAACCACGCATCCTGCTGATGGATGAACCGTTGGGCGCACTGGACAAGAAACTGCGTGAAGATTTGCAGGATGAACTGCGCCAGCTGCATCGGCGCCTGGGCATCACCATCGTCTACGTGACCCACGACCAGGAAGAAGCCATGCGCCTGTCCCAGCGCATTGCGATCTTCAGCCACGGCAAGATCGTTGGCCTGGGCAGCGGCTACGACCTTTACCAGAACCCGCCGAACGCCTTCGTCGCCTCGTTCCTCGGCAACTCGAATTTCCTCAAGCTCAAGGCCCAGGGCAATGCGGTGGCTTCGTTCGAAGGGCAACCGCTGTCGATCCGCCTGACGGCCGGCCTGCAAACCGATCAGGATGTGTTGCTGATGGTGCGCCCGGAAAAGGCCTTGGCCTTGAGTATCGAGCAAGCCGCTCAGGAACCGTTGGCCGCGGGGTGGAATGAAGTGACGGCCAAGGTAGTGGAAGTGTTGTTCCTGGGTGAAAGCCAGACGTGCAGCGTGGTGACTTCGGGCGGTACGTCGATGACCGTCAAGGCGCTTTCCGCGGCGGGCATGCCCATGAAGGCGGGGGATCCGGTGCGGGTGCGCTGGGCGACTGCGGATGCCTGCGTTTATACCGAATGGGCTGAAAGCGACTTGAACAAGGCGGCAGGGGCGCATTGATTTTTTGAGGTCCGCGACAGTGGACCGTTAGTTACATATCACCCTCGGGTCGCCGCAACGTCGGGTTGCGGTGGCCTTTTTTTTTGCTTTTTGATCGGGGGCATATCCGTTTCATCGGTAACGGCCACTCATGACGGCGGGTGAGAATCCTGTAGGAGCCCGGCTTGCCGGCGAAAGCGTCATCGCTGCCGATGATTGTCTTTCAGGTGTACATATCCACTGCTGCGGTAACGGCCACTCATGACGGCGGGTGAGAACCCTGTAGGAGCCCGGCTTGCCGGCGAAAGCGTCATCGCTGCCGATGATTGTCTTTCAGGTGTACATACCCATTGCTGCGGTAACGGCCACTCATGACGGCGGGTGAGAATCCTGTAGGAGCCCGGCTTGCCGGCGAAAGCGTCATCGCTGCCGATGATTGCCTTTCAGGTGTACATATCCACTGCTGCGGTAACGGCCACTCATGACGGCGGGTGAGAATCCTGTAGGAGCCCGGCTTGCCGGCGAAGGCGTCATCGCTGCCGATGATTGTCTTTTCAGGTGTACATATCCATTGCTGCGGTAATGCAGCAATGGATATGTACACCTGAAAGACAATCACCAAAACAAAAATGCCCGGCAAAAGCCGGGCATTCCTGACAAACACGAGCGATCAAAAAGTCAGTCGGTATAACTCAACCCCGAAGCCCTACCCTGCTGAACCCGCCCACGCGTAGCCAGGCAATAGTAAAGCGGACAAGTCACCACCAACCCCACCAGCCACGACAGATCCGCCCCCTCGACCAGGTTGGCATAAGGCCCCACATACAACGACGTATTGGCAAACGGCAGCTGCACGATGATCCCGATGAAATACGCCACGATCGCATGCAGGTTGAAGCGCCCATAGATCCCGCCATCCGCACGGAAGATCGAGGCAGTGTCATAACGCCCGCGCTTGATCACATAGAAGTCGATCAGGTTGATCGACGCCCATGGCACCAGCACCAACAGCAATGCCAGGATCAGCCCGATGAACTGCGAAATGAAGTCCGCCGAAGCGCCCAGCGCCACCACACAGCAGCCCGCCAGCACCACGCTCGACAGGATCACGCGCACCTTGATGCTCGGCGTCCACTGGCTGGCGAAGGTCTGGATGGAGGTGATGATCGACAACACCGCGCCATACAGATTCAAAGCGTTGTGGCTGATGATGTTGAGCAGGAACAGCACCATCAGGATCGGCCCCAGCCACCCGGTGGATTGCTTCACCGCGGCCATCGCTTCCGTACCTTCCGGGGTCGCCAGTACAGCCACCGCGCCGAAGGTGAAGGACAGGATCGTGCCCAGGGTTGCCCCCAGGTAGGTGGCCCAGAACGGTTTGGCAATGCCGATATCGGCCGGCAGGTAGCGCGAATAGTCCGACACGTAGGGCGAGAAACTTATCTGCCAGATAATCCCCAGGGACACGGTGGCCAACCAGCCGGACAGGTTGAAACCACCGCGAGTGAAAAAGTCCGCCGGCAGGTCATGGGCGAAGATGTAGAGGAACCCGGCGAGCAAGGCGCTGCCCATGACCCAGGTGCCGATGCGGTTGAGGGAATGGATGAAGCGGTAACCGATCACACCGATCGCCGTGGCGCTCAGGGCACCGATCAGGATACTTGCCGGCACTGGCACCGAGGGTGCGATGCCGACAATCGACTTGCCTGCCAGCACGATGTTGGAGATGAAGAAGCCGACGTAGATCAGTGCGGCAAAAAACACGATCAGCAACGCGCCATAGCGGCCGAACTGACCGCGGCTCTGGACCATTTGTGGAATCCCCATGCGCGGGCCCTGGGCCGACGCCAGGGCAATCACCAGCCCGCCGACCATGTGCCCGAGGGCAATCGCCAGCAGCCCCCATAACAAGTCGAGATGGAACACCTGGACCACCATGGCACCGGTGACGATGGGCAGTGGCGCAATGTTGGTGCTGAACCACAGGGTGAAAAGATCGCGGGCCTTCCCGTGGCGCTCTGCGAGTGGAACGTAATCGACCGTGTGATTCTCGATCAACGGGTCTTGCCGGGACATCTGGGACATATGCATGAACTCGAGTTTGTCTGTTCTTATCTTTGTATGAAGCCAAACCGGGGGGACTCTCTGGCCGCCCCTCAGATGCGCACCATATTATGGTATTCCAACATTTCCACAAGACTGATTCGGTCTTTGCGAGCCCATCTGATCCGGCATCCTGCCGCAAACCCACACCCACTGATTAGCTGAAAGCCCCGTAAACACTGACTTAAAAACCAAAGTCGTACGTTTATCGGACGACCAAAAAAGCCCTTGCAAACGATGTATTACGGTATACCATCAGACCTACAAACTCATAAAAACCACGTTCCACTCCCGAGGACAGTCCAATGATCGATGCCGCCATCTACAAACAAGTCATGGGCTCGTTCCCGTCCGGCGTCTGCGTCATCACCACGTTCGATGAAGACGGGCAGGTCGTCGGCCTGACCGCCAGCGCCTTCAGCTCGCTGTCGATGGACCCGGCCCTGGTGCTGTTCTGCCCTAACTACAGCTCGGACTCCTACCCGGTCCTGATCAGGAACAAGCGCTTTGCCATTCACGTCTTGTCCGGCGGCCAACAGAGCGAAGCCTATGCCTTCGCACGCAAGGGCAAGGACAAGGCGCAAGGCATCGAGTGGACGTTGAGCGAGCTGGGCAACCCGATCCTGGCCAACGCCACGGCGGTCATCGAATGCGAGCTGTGGCGCGAGTATGAAGGGGGCGACCACGCGATCATGGTCGGCGCGGTGAAGAACCTGATCGTGCCCCAGCACAATCCCGGGCCACTGGTGTATTGCCACGGCAAGATGGGCGCCCTGCCCGTTCTGGCCTGACACAGGCTGCGATCTTTTGATCCAATAGATTTTGCAGCACGATCGTATTATGGTATACCAATAATCAACAGCCCCGCAGTCGACGGGTCGACCACAAGAGATTCGAGGTAGCGTCATGAAATTTTCCCTGTTCGTACACATGGAACGTTGGGACGAAAGCGTCAGCCACCGCCAGCTGTTCGAGGACCTGACCGAACTGACGCTGATGGCCGAGGCTGGTGGTTTCAGCACCGTATGGATCGGTGAACACCACGCCATGGAGTACACCATTTCGCCAAGCCCGATGCCGCTGCTGGCGTACCTCGCCGGCAAGACCACCACCATCCATCTCGGCGCCGGCACCATCATCGCGCCGTTCTGGCACCCCATCCGGGTCGCCGGTGAATGCGCCCTGCTCGATGTGATCAGCAACGGTCGCATGGAAGTGGGCCTGGCCCGTGGCGCCTATCAGGTTGAATTCGACCGCATGGCCGGCGGCATGCCAGCCTCTTCCGGCGGCCAGGCATTGCGGGAAATGGTTCCGGTGGTTCGCGCCCTGTGGCAAGGCGACTACGCCCATGACGGCGACATCTGGAAATTCCCGACCTCCACCAGCGTGCCCAAGCCGATCCAGAAACCGAACCCACCAATGTGGATCGCAGCCCGTGACCCGGACTCGCACAACTTCGCCGTCGCCAACGGCTGCAACGTAATGGTCACGCCGCTGATGAAAGGCGATGAAGAAGTCCTCGACCTGAAGAACAAATTCCAGGCCGCCCTGGACAACAACCCGGACGTGCCACGCCCGCAATTGATGGTGCTGCGTCATACGCACGTGCACGCGGTCGACAATCCCGAAGGCTGGAAAGTCGGGGCCAAGGCAATCGCCAAGTTCTACCGCACGTTCGATGCCTGGTTCGGCAACAAGGAAACTCCGGTCAACGGCTTCCTGGCACCAAGCCCGGAAGAGAAGTTCGCCGGTCGTCCCGAGTTCGAGCTGGAGAGCCTGCACAAGACCGCCATGATCGGCACCCCGGAAGAAATCATCCCGCGCATCAAGTACTATCAGGAGCTGGGTGTCGACGAGTTCAGCTTCTGGTGCGACAACAGCCTGCCGCATGCCGAGAAGAAAAAGTCCCTGGAGTTGTTTATCAAGCACGTGGTGCCGGCGTTCCGCTGAGCCCACCTCCCTGCCCCTGTGGGAGCAAGCCTGCTCGCGATGGACGTCAACGATAACGTGTTCCGCCTGAATCACTGCGTTTTCCGGATGTTTTTCGCGAGCATGCTCGCTCCTACAGGTGGGTCGATTCCCATGTTCAACGGTCGTCTCCAATCGCTCTCCCCTCCCTCCGGCGCCGAGCAGGCTTACCTGCGCGGCGAATGGACCGCTTCGCATATCCATTTCAAGCGCCTGCGCGCCAGCGTTTCCGCCAAGCAGAACGGCTTCTGGCAACCCGTTTACTGAGCCTGCCCGAATAAAAAGTCACGCACGTCATACCGCTTCATTGCGCGGTATGCACTGTGCATTGTGCTTCGGCTCATGATCAGGTTTGCCCCATGAACAATAAAAACGCTCTGTTGATCATCGACATGCAACAGGAGGACGGTTTCGTCCTCGAACACTTCGACAAAGTGCTGGCCAACACCGCCGCACTGCTCGACACCGCCCGGCAGCAGCGGGTCCCGATCCTCTATACCCGCCATATCAATCAAGCCGATGGCAGAGATCTGCCACACGGCGAACCCCGCGCATGCGACGGCGGTCCGAGCGGCTACCGCGCCGGCACCCGCCAGGTGGAGATCATCGAAGGCCTGGCGCCGCGGCCCGATGAAGCCATTGTCGACAAAGGCCGCTACAGCGCCTTCCACCGTACCGATCTGGATGCCCGGCTCAAGGTGCTGGACGTCCGCACACTGATCATCTGCGGCGTGCTCACCGATGTCTGCGTGCTGACCACGGTATTCGATGCTTTCGCCTTGGGTTATCAGATTCGCCTGGTCAGCGATGCCTGCACCACGACCACCCAGGCCGGTCACTACTCAGCGCTGTTGATCATGGCCAACTGGGTCTACTCCCTGGAAATCCTCACCAGCGGCGAATGCCGGCGCGCCCTGCAAAACCTTGACTACCTGAGCCTGAATCCCGAGTACCCGGACCTGTTCGCCCACCAGCCCCATGAGCTGCCAGGCACCATCGCCCGGTTGCAAAACCACCTCGTGCGGACTCAGGAGTAATCGCCATGCAAGTCGAAAAAAGAAGCATCGATTTCATCCCTGAAGCCGAGCGCCATGGCCGGCCGGGGTCGCTGTTCTTCATCTGGTTCGGCGCCAATATGAACATCACCACCATCGCCTCCGGGGTGTTGCCGGTGGTAATGGGGCTCAACCTGTTCTGGAGCGCCCTGGCAATCATCGTCGGCTCGTTGCTGGGCGCGATTTTCATGGCCTCCCATTCCGCCCAGGGGCCCAAGCTGGGCATCCCGCAGATGATCCAGAGCCGCGCGCAGTTCGGCGTACTCGGGGCGGTGTTGCCGCTGTTGTTCGTGATGCTGATCTACCTGGGGTTCTTCGTCAGCAACACCCTGCTGGCCGCCCAGGCGCTGGAGTCGGTGAGCCCGTTGCCGGCCAGCGGCAACATCTACCTGATCGGCGCCTTGTGCTTCGTGGTGGCGCTGTATGGCTACCGGTTGATTCACCGCTTGCAGAAGCTGCTGTCGATCCTTTCGCTGCTGATATTCGCCGCCGCCACGCTGTTGGCCTTGCAACTGCCGATCCCGGCCGAGCAATGGCTGCCGACGGGCTTCTCGCTGTCGAAATTCCTGGTGGCGGTGAGCATTGCCGTGACCTGGCAGCTGTCCTACGCGCCCTACGTCGCCGACTATTCGCGCTACCTGCCGAGCGGTACGTCGGCCGCACAGGTGTTCTGGTACAGCTACGCCGGTACGGTCAGCGGCGGTGCATGGATGATGATTCTCGGGGCGATCCTGAGCGTCGGCATCGGCGACTTCTCCAGTAACGTCGGCGGCCATGTCGCCGGGCTGTTCGGCAGCGGCGCGATACTGCTGTTCGCCTTCATCGTCTACGGACAGGTGTCGATCAACGTGTTCAACCTGTACGGGGCGTTCATGTCGACCATCACGGTGATCGAACCCTTCGCTCAATTGAAGGTGACGCCACGGGTACGCGGGCTGTTCATGCTGGTGATCAGCGTGGTAGCGACCGGCCTGTGCACCATCAACCAGGACGATTTCATCGCCTTCTTCCTCAACTTCATTTTCTTCATGAGCTACTTCCTGATCCCCTGGACGGCGATCAATCTGGTGGACTTCTACTGCCTGCGCAAAGGTGAATACCGGATCGACGACATCTTCGACCGCAACGGGATGTATGGTCGGGTCAACTGGATCGCCTGCGGCAGTTTCGTGCTGGCGATTGCCCTGGAGATTCCGTTCATGAACACCACGTGGTATGTCGGTCCGATCGCCACCGCGCTCGAAGGTGTCGACCTGGCCTGGCTGGTCGGCTTGCTGGCGCCGGCCTTGAGTTACTACTGGCTGATGAAGCTTGGCAAGCGAGCCGAACAAGTCGGCGAATTGTCCTGATCCATCCCTGAAGACCACAACGTCGGGCGCAATGCCCGGCGTTGTGCCCTGCCCCCGTGACGTCGCTCAGCGCGCTGAATCGTGCCGGGTGTTGCGCTCGAAAATGGCCCCCTCGATACCCAGCACTTCACGGGTATCGGCGTAGATCCCGACACCTTTCTCCCAGACGTGCTTGATCGAATGATCGGCGCAGCGAATCCGGTAGTTGAGTTCGAACGGCTCCCGCCGTGACAGGGCATATTGGACTTCGCGCCAGACATACTCGGCGTCTTGCGCCAGGATCAGGCTGTTGTAGGTGAATTCATGATTGTCCACCAGCCGCTCCGCTGGATACCCGGTCAGTTGCAGGCACCCGGCGCTGACAAACTCCATGGTCCAGTCACGGTTGTTGCGTCCGCGATAGATCAGCCCCGGCATGCTGTCGAGCAGGCTCATGCAGCTGCGCTGGCTGGCCAGCAAGGCAATCTCGCGCCGCTTGTGCGCCGTGATGTCCCCCGCGACCAGGTAGAAACCCTGATCACCACGCCTGAGGCTGACCTCGAACCAGCGCAGTTCCCCTGACGGGTGCACAAAGCGCAGCCGCTGATTGAAAGAGGACTCGGGTCGCCGACGCAACTCATGCAGCGCCTGGCGCCACATCGAGCGGTCTTCGTGGTGCACATGGTCGATGAGGTTGCGCCCGCATTCGGGTCGATCCATCAACTCCACCCACGCCAGATTGAAGTGTGCGATCTGACCGTCATCCGTCAGCTCCAGCAACGCCGCAGGAAAGTGATCCATCATCTAATGACGCTCCCCATGTCTCACCGATGCGCCGTTGTGCACCCAGGCCGCCAGTTCCAGACGCGAGTGCAGACTGAGTTTCTGCAAAAGATTCTTCACATAGATCTTGACCGTGCCATCGCTGATCCCCAGTTCCCGGCCGATCTGTTTATTGCTCATGCCGGTGGCGATCAGGGCCAGCGTCTGGCCTTCGCGCTCGGTCAGGTTGCGGGTGTCGCATTGTTCAATATCGTGCACGGGCCGATGCGTCGACGCGCCCTGATCGGCCAGCAGGGCAATCAGGGTCGACTCCAGGACGATCGCGCCCCTGTTGCAATTGCGCATGTAGTCCAGCAATGCATCGGGCTCGGTTTCCTTGAGCACATAACCGCTGGCTCCCAGGCGCAGGGCCATCAATAACTCGGCGCGATCCATCGAAGCGGTTAGCACCACCACCTGACAGTCCAGGCGCAGCTGACGCAGTTCATCAAGGACCTGCAAGCCGCTCAAGCCTGGCATGTGCAGGTCAAGCAGAACCTGTTGCGGGGCCAGGCTCACGGCCAGATTGATGCCTTCGCGACCACTGGCGGCCTGCCCCACCACCGCAAAGTCGTCACTGGCATCGAACAGCTGGGCCAGGCCCCTGCGAAACAAAGGGTGATCATCGATCAGTAACAAGGTCGTGCAGTCCATCGAAACTCCCCTCTGACAAATCCTGGTGACGGCAAAGGCCAAGGTGCACGCGTACCCCGTGCGGACGGATGGCCTCAATGGTCAGCCGCGCGCCAATGCTCGCGGCACGCTCGCGGATAATCGCCAGCCCGAAATGGTTTTCCTCCCCTGACGCCGGGCTCAAGCCGATGCCGTCATCCTCCACCGACACCGACGCATCACCATCCTGGTTTTGCCGCAACTCGATGCGCACATGGCGTGCATGGGAATGGCGTACCGCGTTGGCCAGCGCCTCGCGAATGATCTGCAATACCTGCAATTCGGTTTCCGGGCCCAAGGCGTCGTCGGCCAGGCGGTTATCCAGTTCGAACACGATGATGCAACGTCGTGAGAACTCCGCGACGGAGTCGGCCAGGGCCTGGCGCAGGGAGCGCCCATCCATGGTCAGGCGGGCGCTGGTGATCAGTTCCCGTACCTGGCGCTGGAGCTGGCTCAAGCCGCCGCGCAACTCTTGCAACACCGCAGCCGCCTGCGCAGGCTCGCCCATCTGCGACTGCAACAGACTCGCCTGAAACGATAGATAACCCAACTGCTGGGCCACCGAATCGTGCAGTTCACGGGCCAGCGCACCGTGCCGGAAAGTCGCATGCCTACGTTGCTGTTCGCGGGTGTGACAGAGCAGACGCACACTGACGCTGACGGCCTGCGCGGTCTCTTCCAGCAACCGGCGCCAGCTCTCGCCGGCCGCGCGTGACGTATCGAGCATCAACCAGCCACTGCCGGGTTCGTCGCTATCGGGTAAGGCACACAGCAGGCGATGCACGCCCCTTTGCCGACAAGGACCACAGGCTTGGGCGGATTCGTTCGATGCAAGGGTTCGCCTGGGGCAGTGCTCCACGTCGTGGCAACCCTCGATCAAACCGCGCCGAGCCGGCGTCGGCTCGACACCGCCGAGGATCAGGTTCAGTTGGCAACCGGGCAACAGTGCTTCGAAACGGTCCGTAAAAACCGCCAAGGCACCGTCAGCGTGCACCTGGCTCAAGGGCAACCCGGCCAACAGCTTGCGCACGCTGCGCGCCTGTTCGGGACGGATACGCCCCCACCAGAGCGGCCACCACTGCACTCGTGTTCGCACTATCGATCACTCCCCGTCCGCTTGCTCGGCTGTGAACAAGGACCAGCAACTTCCATGCCCCGAACGGCCCTCGAGCAAGGCTTACCCCCAAAGAGATAGCGCTTTTTCTGGATTGAGAGATTTTTCCCCGTAGGAAATTATCTTCCCCAACAGGAAACAACACACCCTGTCCAACGCCTTTCTCGCCCCTTCAAACAGGTGCGGATCAACAGGAAAGCCAGCATGACGGATAGACACAGCGCCGCCCCGGATCGACTTCACAGCCTCCCGCTCTATCGCCAGCCGCTTCCTCGTGAAGCCGCCACCCGCCATATCGTGATCCTGCAATCGGCGGCCGCCTGCGCGTCCTTTGTCGGCGAGTTGCAACAGCCCCTGGTGCTGAACCAGGAGAACAGCGACTTCAGTGCCCGCCTGCATCAGGTGCTGGGCAGCGCCACCGTGGGCAGTCACGTGTACATCATGGGTGACGAGGCATTCGTGTGGCGCATTCACGCTCAAGCCCGCGCCGCGGGGCTGGAAGATGACGAGATCGACATCACCCGCTCCATCGTCGGCCAGCGCTCGGTGTATTGCGTGCATTGCGGCCTGACCCAGGCTTGCGGGCCGCAGCCATCGCTCACTTGCGTGCGCTGTGAAGTCGGGCTGGAGGTGCGCCAGCATTTTTCCCAACGCCTGGGGGCTTACCTCGGTGTCTGCACCAACGCCGACCAGCCATATGCAGGAGTCCAGCCATGAGCGGCGCGCTGATGGTCCGGGTCAGCGCGACCAACATGCTCACTCCGGTCGTGCGCGAATTCACCCTGCAACCCTGCACCGGTTCCCTGCCGGGGTTCTCTGCCGGCAGTCATATACAGGTCCACCTACCGGGCAATGTACGCAATGCCTACTCGTTGACCAGCGACCCGTCGGACAGCCACTACCGTATCGCGGTACGCCTGCAGGAAGCCTCTCGCGGCGGCTCGCACTACTTGCACCTGCACGTAAAGGCAGGCGACACGCTGCAGATATCGCCGCCGGCCAACCTGTTCGCCCTGCACTCGACCGCCCGTCTGCACATCCTGATCGCCGGTGGTATCGGCATCACACCGTTCATGTCGCACGTTGCGGAGCTGGAACGACGCCAGGCCGATTTCGAACTGCATTACCTCTGTCGCCCGGGCCTGAGCGATGCCTATCTCCAGCCATTGCAACAACGGCTGGGATCGCGACTGCACACCTACAGCGGCCGCCCGGACCTGAGCACGATCCTGCGCGATCGCCCGCTGGGCAGTCACGTCTATACCTGCGGCCCGCAAACCTTGCTCGATGCAGTTCAGCAGCAGGCCAGGGCCCTGGGCTGGCCCTTGGCGCGGGTGCACTGGGAAGCCTTCAAGGGCGCAACACCCGGGCAAGCCTTCGATCTGGAACTGCTGCGCAGCGGGCAGCGTCTGCGGGTCGGGGCCGAACAAAGCCTGCTCGAAGCGCTGGAGTCCGCCGGCCTGCAGATCCCCAACCTGTGCCGTGGCGGGGTCTGTGGCCAATGCATGACCCGCCATGTGCGCGGTGAAATCGAGCACCGCGACAGCTTTCTGAGCCCCGCCGAGCAGGCCGATTTTCTCATGCCCTGCGTCTCTCGCGGCTGCGGCCCTTGCGTTTCGCTAGACCTATAGGAGTCGACCATGACCGTTCCATCAAGCCCCGTGCTGAGCTATCGAAACGACTTCAGCTTTCGCAACAGCCCCGCCGCCATCCGCCGGTTTCCTTTTCCCTTTACCGAGGACAGCTATCTGTATTCGGTGAACATCGAACCCGCCACTTCCCGGGACCCTGGTTCGATTTACCAGCACAGCTTCGACATCGACGAACACTACCGTTCGGAAATGGCCGAACGCGCGTTGGTACTGGACAAGGACCCGCGCCGTTACCTGGTGATGCCGCACATGCAAGTGGCGGCGTGGGATGCGCTGCAGATGCTCATGGAGCACCTCGCCGCCGACTATCCGCAGTGGTTCGTACTGGAGCGTCAAGGCGACCACTGGCATTGGCGCAATCATCTGCTGGACATCGATCAGCGCTTTGTTTTCGGTGATGCCGCAAGCCTTCCCTGCGAGCCGCTGGCGTTCATCACCCGTCAGGTCCAGGGGGATTTCGCCCTGCTCGATCAGCGCGACGGTGACCTGTACATGGACGCCGGCATGGTCACAAGCCCGGCCGACTGGTCCCTGGCGTTCGACGCTGGCATGAGTTTCAAGCAGTGGCATTCACCGGTGCCCATGGCCCATCAGATGGGTGTGTTCGACCGCGCATTGAAGTACCTGCTGGCCCTGCAGGCCGGGCAGCCGGTGCGACGCCTGAACTGGACGCTGACCATCAAGCCGCGTCTCGACTCCTCACCCGAGACGTTCCATGAATGGGGCGCCGACCGTGGGCGCATTACCGCCGAAAACGTCGGGCAGCACGTGCATCTGCGGGTCGAATTGCAAGTGATGGCCCGCTTGCCCCGCAGCAACGCGGTGATGTTCAGCATCCGCACCTACCTGATCAGCATGGATTCGCTGGTCACTCAGCCCGGCTGGGGCTGCCGCCTGCACCGCGTGCTGCGCGACTTGCCCGAGCCGATCGCCGACTACAAGGGCATGAGCCGCTATCGACAGACCCTGGTCCAGTGGCTGAGCCGCTTCGACCCGCAAGCCTGACCCCTTACCACTTTCTCCCGACAAGGATCCTCACATGGCTCACTCATGGCGTATTTCTGCACTGGCCGAACGGCACCGCGCACTCGGCTCGAACCTGGAAGACTGGAACGGCATGGGCACTGCCTGGACCTACAACAGCGAACTTGCCGATCATCATCAGGCGATCCGCACCCGCGCGGGCTTGATGGATGTGTCCGGCCTGAAGAAAGTCCACTACGTCGGTCCCCACGCCGAAAGCCTGTTGCAGTGGGCCACCACCCGTGACATCGCCAAGCTCTACCCGGGCAAATCGGTGTACGCCTCGATGCTCGACGAGGATGGCAAGTTCGTCGATGACTGCATCGTCTACCGCACCGGGCCCAACGCGTTCATGGTGGTGCATGGTGCCGGCAGCGGTTACGAAATGCTGGTGCGCTCCTCCCAGGGTCGGCAAGTGGCGGTGCTGTTCGATGACGACTTGCACGACCTCTCGCTGCAAGGGCCATTGGCCGTGGACTTTCTCGCCGAGCACGTCCCCGGTATTCGTCAGCTGCCCTACTTCCATCACCTGCAGACCCGCCTGTTCGACCGCCCGGTGATGATCTCCCGAACCGGCTACACCGGCGAGCGAGGCTACGAGATTTTCTGCAAGGCAGCCGATGCCCCAGCGCTGTGGGACTCGATTCTCGAACAGGGCGCGAGCCTGGGCATCATTCCCTGCGCCTTCACCGCACTGGACTGGTTGCGGGTGGAAAGCTCGCTGATGTTCTTTCCCTACGACAACTCGCAGATGTACCCCTTCGCCGACCAGAAGGCGGGCGACACCCTGTGGGAAATGGGCCTGGATTTCACCGTGTCCCCGGACAAGCGCGATTTCCGCGGCGCCGAAGAGCATTTTCGACTGCGCGGCCAGGAGCGTTTCAAGATCACCGGCGTCCTGCTCGAAGGCGTTCGCCCCGCCGAGGCCGGCGACACCCTCTGGCAAGGCGACAAGCAAGTCGGAGTGATCACCTGTGGCATGTATTCGCGCCTGAGCAAACGTTCCATGGCCATCGCCCGCATAAACCTTGCCTGCTCCACGCCCGGGATTGCCCTGCAGGTTCGCGGCAGTCTGGAGGTCGCGGCGCTGACCCATGCCCTGCCCTTCGACGACCCGGAAAAAACCAAGCGCACGGCCAAGGGCTGAGCCTCCATCCATTGCATCAAGGAGCCCATGATGGACACCTGCGAACATTACATTCTCAAGATCAGTTGCCCGGCAGCCTCCGGCATCGTCGCCGCCATCACCACCTGCCTGGCGGCGCAACAGTGCTACATCAGTGAGCTAGCGCAATTCGACGACGAATTCACCGGGCAGTTTTTCATGCGCGCGGTATTTCGTTTCAACGCCGGCGTCACCGGCGATATCGGTGCCCTGCGCGAAGACTTGGGCGACCTGGCCGGCGGCTTCGACATGCAGTGGCAGCTTTTCTGCACCAGCGAGCCGACCCGGGTGCTGCTGATGGTCAGCAAATTCGACCATTGCCTGACCGACCTGCTGTATCGCCACCGCAAGGGCGAAATGGACATGACCATCACGGCAGTGGTCTCCAACCACCTGGACTTGCGGGCGATGGCCGAACGCGAGGGCATTCGCTTCATCTACCTGCCCATCACCAAGGACAGCAAGGCCAGCCAGGAAGCCGAGTTGATGCGCATCGTCGAGGACACCCGGACCGACCTGGTGGTACTCGCCCGCTACATGCAGATCCTGTCCGACGGGCTGTGCCAGCAGTTGTCCGGGCGAGCCATCAATATTCATCACTCGTTCCTGCCCGGTTTCAAGGGTGCCAAGCCGTATCACCAGGCCTACGACCGCGGCGTGAAACTGATCGGTGCCACGGCGCATTACGTCACCAGCGACCTCGACGAGGGACCGATCATCGAGCAGGAAATCCAGCGGGTCGACCATACCCATCTGCCCGATTCCCTGGTCGCCATCGGCCGCGATACCGAAACGGTCGCCCTCTCCAAAGCCCTCAAATACCACCTGGAACACCGGGTGTTCATCAACCAGGACAAGACAGTGATCTTTCGCTGAGCGCCCCTGCCTTTCATTTCAATAGCCAATACGAGGCACGACCATGACATTACGCGTGGCAATCATCGGCGCCGGACCTTGCGGCCTGGCGCAACTTCGAGCTTTCCAGTCGGCCCGCGACCAGGGCGCCGACATCCCCGAGCTGGTCTGCTTCGAGAAGCAGAGTGACTGGGGCGGCATGTGGAACTACACCTGGCGCACCGGCCTGGACGAGAACGGTGAACCGGTGCACGGCAGCATGTACCGCTACCTGTGGTCGAACGGACCGAAGGAATGCCTGGAGTTCGCCGACTACACCTTCGAAGAACATTTCGGCCGCCCCATCGGCTCCTACCCGCCACGCGAAGTGCTGTGGGACTACATCAAGGGTCGGGTCGAAAAGGCTGGCGTGCGTGACTACATCCGCTTCAACAACGTGGTGCGCCAGGTCACGTTCGATGAGCAAAGCCAGCGCTTCACCCTGCACGCCCACGACTACAACAGCGATACCCTGACCTGCGAACAGTTCGACTACGTGATCAACGCCTGCGGTCATTTCTCCACCCCCAAGGTGCCGTACTTCGAAGGCTTCGAACAGTTCGCCGGGCGTATCCTGCACGCCCACGATTTCCGTGAGGCACTGGAGTTCAAGGGCAAGGACCTGCTGATCGTCGGCAGCAGCTATTCCGCCGAGGACATCGGTTCGCAGTGCTACAAGTACGGCGCCCGCAGCATCACCAGCTGCTACCGCACCGCGCCCATGGGTTATGCCTGGCCGGACAACTGGGAAGAAAAACCGCTGCTGCAACGCCTGGAAAACAACCGTGCCTGGTTCATCGATGGCAGCAGCAAGCACATCGATGCGGTCATCCTCTGCACCGGTTACAAGCATCACTTCCCGTTTCTGCCGGACGAGTTGAGCCTCAAGACCGACAACCGCCTGTGGCCAATGAACCTCTACAAAGGCGTGTTCTGGGAACCAAACCCCCGGCTGATTTACCTCGGCATGCAGGATCAGTGGTACTCCTTCAACATGTTCGACGCCCAGGCCTGGTACGCCCGCGATGTCATTCTCGGACGCATCGAACTGCCAGGCCAGGCTGAAATGATCGCCGACAGCTGCCAATGGCATGAACGGGAACAGACGCTGCAAACCAACCAGCAGATGTTCGAGTACCAGGGCGCCTACATCCAGCACCTGGTGGACGCAACCGACTACCCCGACTTCGACATCGCCGCGGTCAACGAAACCTTTCTGCACTGGAAGCATGACAAGGCCGCAGACATCATGGGCTATCGCGACAAGTCCTATCGCTCGCTGATGACCGGCACCCAGTCACCTCCCCACCACACTCCCTGGCTACAAGCCCTGGACGACTCCATGGCGGCGTACCTCGGTGAGCCGCCAACTGCCATCAAGTCAGTTGGCTGACCCTGGAGCCTGCTCATGAATGCACCTCGTTTTTCGCGACCCCGGGAGCCCGGCCTTTATGCCCGCGCTCCTGATCTGGAGCGCTACAGGGTGGCTGCAGGTGGCCTGACCCTGGTCGCCCTGCAGCCCGGCGACAGCCTGCAAGTGATCGACCTCGAAGGCCAACAGACATGCGAATTATTGGCGTTGGCAGCCAATGGCCACAGCGCGCTCGCCGATTGGGCACTGAGCGGTTCGGCAGACTGTCGGTTCATCACTTCACGACTGTTCGATGGGAGCGTGCAGGCACGTCGCGTGGTCCAGGCACTGGTGCGGCGCGGTGTCGATCCGCAGCACCTGCCTGATGCCGCATCACTCTGGGACAACAACAGCCCCGCCGGCTACAGCCGGCATTTTGTGGCCTGCGCAGCGTTGCTGGTGATCGTCGCGGCGCCCGCCGGGCCGACCTCGGTCGACCTGCAATACCGCCCCAGCGAACTCCGGTTGTGGGTGACCCGGGCCAATCCCTCGTCACTGTTGCTGCCCGCCCTGCCGGAACCGTTGGGTGAATTGCTCGACGAGTTCACCCTCAGCCCCGGCACTGCCCGCAGCTACACCGTCGGCAAGGGCCAGTACGTGCAAGTGCTGGATGTCGCCGGCCGCCAGTGCTCGGACTTCGTCGCCCTGGATCGGCGCGCACTGGATCGCGGCCTGGAGCTGGACCTGGACCAGACCGTTACCCGCACATTGAATGGCAGCGCTTACCCGGCGCCCGGGCTGTTTTCGAAGTTTTTCGACCGGCAAATGCAGCCGATGCTCGAGGTCGTGCAAGACACCGTCGGCCGTCATGACGCCTTCGCCCTGGCTTGCGCCGCTCGCTACTACGAGAGCCACGGTTATTTCGGGCACGACAACTGCAGCGACAACCTCAGCAAGGTGCTGGCACCGCACGGAGTCAAGGCCCGCAATGGCTGGCCGGCGATCAATTTCTTCTTCAACACCGCAATCGACGCGCACCAGCAAATGACCCTCGACGAGCCCTGGTCGCGCCCCGGCGACTATGTGCTGTTGCGGGCCATGACCGATCTGCTATGTGGCAGTACCTCGTGCCCGGATGACATCGACCCGGCCAACGGCTGGAACCCGACCGATATCCATGTCCGCATCTACAGCGAAAAGGAGCGTTTTTCCCTCGCCATGAGCACTCGAACCACGGCCGACGCCGACCCGATCCTCACCCGTGAATCGGCGTTCCATTCACGTACCAGCACGATGACTGGCAGCTTCGTCGACTACCGCAACTGGTGGTTGCCACTGCGCTATGACGGCTACGGCGCGATCGAGGAATACCTGGGTTGCCGCGAACGGGTGGCCGTGATGGACCTGACCGCCCTGCGCAAATTCGAAATCATCGGCCCCGACGCCGAAGCCTTGTTGCAGTACTGCCTGACCCGCGACGTGCGGCGCCTGGCGGTGGGGCAAGTGGTGTACTCGGCGATGTGTCACGCGCATGGCGGCATGCTCGACGACGGCACCTTGCTGCGCCTGGGCCCGGATAATTTCCGCTGGATCTGCGGCGAAGACTACGCCGGCGTCTGGCTGCGCGAACAGGCACAAAAACTCGGCATGAAGGTCTGGGTCAAATCCGCCAGCGAGCAGATTCACAACCTGGCGGTGCAAGGTCCGATGAGCCGCGAACTGCTCAAGCAGATGGTCTGGACCGCGCCGACCCAACCGAGCCTGGAAACCCTGGGCTGGTTCCGTTTCCTGGTCGGCCGCCTGGACGGTCATGACGGCTGCCCGCTGATGATTTCGCGCACCGGCTACACCGGCGAACTGGGTTACGAAGTCTGGTGCCACCCAAGCGATGCCGAAAAGGTCTGGGACCGGATCTGGGCGCTCGGCCAACCCTTGGGCGTGGTGCCGCTGGGCCTGGAAGCACTGGACATGCTGCGCATCGAAGCCGGGCTGGTGTTTGCCGGCTACGAGTTCAGCGATCAGACCGATCCATTCGAAGCGGGTATCGGTTTTTGCGTACCGCTCAAAAGCAAAACCGATGACTTCATCGGGCGCGACGCCCTGCTGCGCCGCTGCGCCCATCCCGCGCACAAGCTGGTGGGCCTGCAAGTGAACGGTAACGAAGCGGCTCACCACGGCGACCCGGTCTACCGCGGTAGGGCCCAGGTCGGCGTCATCACCAGTGCCTGCCGTTCGCCGTTGCTTGCCAGCAACATCGCGCTGTGCAGGGTCGATGTGGCCTGTAGCGATGCGGGCACGGAACTGGAAATCGGCAAAGTCGATGGCCTTCAGAAGCGCATCAGCGCCACGGTCAGCGCAGCGATTTTCTACGACCCGCAGAAGAGCCGGGTCCGTAGTTGATCGACCTCTTTTTGACTGCCCATACACACCCTGCAGGAGCAAACCTGCTGGCGATGAACTCAAGAACAACGCGTTTTTCCAGAAAACACGCGTTTTCGTTGACGTCCATCGCGAGCAGGCTCGCTCCTACAGGGGTTCGGTTCTACTCAGACATGGGAATACGAAGATGGAAGCGACTACGTTCGAGGCCGTACCGCAGGCCGCCAGTTCAGTGGGCAGCCTGCACCGCAAGATCGATTGGCGCGGGGCTTTCTGGGTCGCCAGTGGCGTGCCCGCCCTGGTGCTGTTTTCCATCGGCGCAATCGCCGCTACGGTTGGCAAACCGGCCTGGATCGTCTGGATCGTGTCGATTCTGTTCGGGTTCATCCAGGCCTTCACCTATGCCGAAATCGCCGGGCTGTTCCCGCACAAGTCCGGTGGCGCCTCGGTCTACGGCGCGGTTGCCTGGGTACGTTACAGCAAGCTGATCGCCCCGGTTTCGGTGTGGTGCAACTGGCTGGCATGGTCGCCGGTGCTGTCGATCGGTTCGGGGCTGGCGGCCGGCTACATCCTCACCGCCCTGTTTCCAGCCGATGCGTTGATCAATACCTGGCAACTGACCTTGCTCGACCTGGGCTGGATCAAGAGCGGCCTGTCGCTGCGGATCAATGCGACATTCGCCATCGGCCTGTTGATTCTACTGACGGTCTTTGCCGTGCAGCATGGCGGCATCCTGCGCTCGGCACGCCTCACGCTGGTGCTGGGTGTGACGTCGCTGATTCCATTACTGCTGGTGGGCGTCGTGCCATTGTTCACCGGGGATGCGGCCCAGGCCAATTTCCTGCCGTTGTACCCCTTGGCGCATGATGCGGCCGGCCAGGTCATCGACGGGCCCTGGGATATGTCCGGATGGTCGTTGATGGCCGGTGGGCTGTTCATGGCCGCGTGGTCGACCTACGGCTTCGAAACGGCGGTGTGTTATACGCGCGAATTCAAGGACCCAAAGCGCGACACCTTCAAGGCGATCTTCTATGCCGGCCTGCTGTGCATCCTGGTGTTCACACTCGTGCCCCTGGCATTTCAAGGCAGCCTGGGTCTTGGCCAGTTGGTAACCCCGGCCGAGCTCGATAGCAGCGGTGCGGTGGTCACACCGGCGGTCTACAGCGGCCTGTTGTCGCCGGCGATTTACAGTGGCATGGGTGTTGGCCAGGTCATGGCAGACAGCATCGGCGGCGGCAAGGTGGTGGCCAACATCGTGTTGATCATGCTGGTCCTCGCCACGTTGCTGGCGATCATGACGTCCATGTCCGGGTCCTCGCGCACCCTGTACCAGGCGTCGGTGGATGGCTGGCTGCCGAAATACCTGGGCCGCACCAACGAACACGGCGCCCCCACCGCTGCCATGTGGACCGACCTGTCGTTCAACCTGCTGCTGTTGTTGATGTCCGATTATGTATTCGTCCTCGCGGCGTCGAACGTCAGCTACATCATTTTCAACTTCCTCAACCTCAACGCCGGCTGGATCCATCGCCTGGATCGCCCTGACTGGATCCGCCCGTACAAAGCGCCCACCGTGCTGCTGGCGGCCGGTGGTGTACTGAGTTTCGTCAACCTGGCCTGCATGGGCCTGGGCGCCGACATCTGGGGCGCCGGAACCCTGGTGACCGGCCTGCTGCTGGCGCTTTTGATCCTGCCGGTGTTCTGCTACCGCCACTACGTGCAGGACCAGGGGCGCTTCCCGCAAGCTATGCTCAGTGAGTTGCACGTTGAGGCCGATGCTGGTCAGAAACGCGCCGGCTGGTTGCCCTATGCCACGCTGATCGCGGGCGTACTGGTGGTATATGGCTGCCATCAACTGGTAGCCTGAGCTTCCTTGCCCGCAGGTACTTGATCAATCATCGGGGCGCAATGGCGCCTCGATGATCGCTTCAGCTCTCCACTCAATCCAGACAACGGTGACTATTTTGCTCAACGCCACCCCCGCACCTGCCCGCGATATCGACGGCAAAGCCATCTCGGCCCAGGTTCTCGACGAGGTTCGAGATGAGGTTCAGGTCCTGGCCCGACAACAGATCTACCCCGTCCTGGCCGTATTGCTTGTGGGTGAAGACCCGGCCAGCGAGGTGTATGTGCGCAACAAGCTGCTGCGGGCCAAGGAGGTCGGCATCCGTTCACTGGAGTACCGCCTGGCGCAAAGTGCCAGCCAGAACGAGGTGCTGGAACTGATCGCGCAACTGAACGCCGACGTCACGGTGAACGGGATCCTGGTGCAATTGCCATTGCCGGACCACATCGATGAAGCCGCGGTGATCCATGCCATTGACCCGATCAAGGACGTGGACGGTTTTCATCGGGAAAACGTCGGTGGGCTGGTCCAGGGCATCGAAGTACTGACACCCTGCACCCCCAGCGGCTGCATGCGCCTGCTGCACGAAACCTGCGGTGACTTGAGTGGCTTGCATGCCGTCGTCATCGGCCGTTCGAACATCGTCGGCAAACCCATGGCGACGCTGTTGTTGCAGGCCAACTGCTCGGTCAGCGTGGTGCACTCGCGCAGCGTCGATGCGCCGGCATTGTGCAGGCTGGCGGACATCGTGGTGGCAGCGGTGGGTCGCCCACAGCTGATCGATGCCAGCTGGCTCAAGCCTGGAGCGGTGGTGATTGATGTGGGGATTAATCGCATTGCCAGCGCGTCGGGCGATAGACTGGTCGGCGATGTCGATTACGCCAGTGCACGCACCGTCGCCAGCGCAATCACGCCAGTGCCCGGTGGTGTCGGGCCGATGACCATTGCTTATCTGCTGAAAAACACCCTGATTGCCAGCCAGTTGCAGCGTGCGACCTGGACTCGCCAACCAATGCAATTGTAGGAGCGAGCCTGCTCGCTCCTACAGGCAGATCACTGTCAATCAGTGGTTGTAGGCACGCTCATTGTGCTCGGCCAGATCCAGGCCCATCTCTTCCACCGACTCATCGGCACGCAGGCCGACCACGACATTCACCACTTTGAGAATGAGCCAGCTGATGACGAAGCAGTACACCGTCGTCAGCGCTACACCCTTGATCTGCGCCAGCACCTGGCTCCCCATGCTCACGCCTTCCACCAGCCCACCCAGGGACGGCACGCAAAACACACCGGTCAACACCGCGCCGATCATCCCGCCGATGCCGTGAAGGCCGAACACGTCGAGGCTGTCGTCATAACCGAAACGGCGCTTGAGCACCGTAACGCTCAAGTAGCAGAACACCCCACACAACAAGCCGATGGCCAGGGCACCGCCCACGCCCACATAGGCGCACGCTGGCGTAATCCCCACCAGACCTGCCAGGGCACCGCTGGCCAGGCCCAGCGCACTCGGCTTGCCGACCTTGAACCACTCGGTGAACATCCAGCCAAGAATCCCGGCGCACGCCCCTAGTTGGGTATTGAGCATGACGATGCCGGACGTGCCGCTGAGGCCGCCACCGGAACCGATGTTGAAACCGAACCAGCCGACCCAGAGCATGGCTGCACCGACCATGGTCAGGCTCAGGTTGTGCGCCGGCATCGGCGTATTTTCATAGCCCTTGCGCTTGCCCAGGATCAGGCAGGCGGCCAGCGCGGCAACGCCGGCATTGATGTGCACGGCGGTGCCGCCGGCAAAATCGAGGACGCCCCAGTTATGCATCAAGGCCCCCGCACCACCCCAGACCATGTGCGCCACCGGGGCGTACACCAGGGTGAACCACAGCGCCATGAACAACAGCGCCGCCGAGAACTTCATGCGTTCGGCGAAGGCACCGGCGATCAGCGCCGGGGTGATGATGGCGAAGGTCATCTGGAAGGTCACGAACACCCCTTCCGGAATCTCGCCGACCAGGCTTTGCGGTGTCATTCCCGCCAGGAAGGCGCGGCTCATGCCACCGACAAAACTGTTGAAGGTCACCTCGCCCTCGACCATGCCCGTGGTGTCGACCACCATGCTGTAGCCATAGATCACCCACAACACCCCCACCAATCCGGCGATGCCGAAGCACTGGGTGAACAACGACAACATGTTTTTCGCCCGCACCAGGCCGCCATAAAACAACGCAAGGCCCGGCAGGCACATGAACAACACCAGCACCGCCGCCATGACCATCCAGGCCGTGCTGCCGGTGTTCAATGTGGGTGCATCGGCTGCCTGCGCTAAGGGCACCAGCGCACTACTCGCCAGTAAGCCAACAAGGGATTTGCCGAGAAGACGATTGACCATGTTCAAAGCTCCTGCAATGGAAATCGGAAGTGTCGGGCAGCAAGCAAGTAGTAAAACAACGGGCCTTGGTGGCCTCTTCGAATATCTGAACGCCTGGCTCCTGCCGGCGAACACGATCTTGCGCACGCCATTGTCTGTAGGAGCCCGGCTTGCCGGCGAAGAACGATGACGCGTTGTATCTGATCGTTCCCACGCTCCTGCGTGGGAATGCAGCCCGTGACGCTCTGCGTCACAGAAGCGGAACGCGGAGCGTCCCTGGAGGCATTCCCACGCAGAGCGTGGGAACGATCCAAGGAGCCAGCGCCTGAAAGGTGTCAGTAACCGGAACCCGGAATCCAGCGGGTTCCCGCCAGCGGCACCCGTGCCATGGCTGCCGATTCCACCGTCAACGCCACCAGATCCTCCGGATCCAGGTTGTGCAGGTGCGATTTGCCGCACGCCCGGGCCATGGTCTGTGCTTCCAGCACCAACACCCGCAGGTAGTTGGCCAGGCGGCGACCGCCTTCCACCGGGTCCAGGCGCTTGGACAGCTCCGGGTCCTGGGTGGTGATACCGGCCGGGTCGCGACCGTTCTGCCAGTCGTCATAAAAGCCTGCGGCTGAACCAATCTTGTGCAGTTCTTCATCCAGGCGCGGGTGGTTGTCGCCCAGCGCAATCAGGGCCGCCGTGCCAATGGCCACCGCGTCCGCGCCCAGCGCCATGGCCTTGGCCACGTCGGCACCGTTGCGAATCCCTCCCGAAACGATCAGTTGGACCTTGCGATGCATGCCCATCTCCTGCAAAGCCTGTACCGCTTGCGGGATGGCCGGCAAAATCGGAATCCCCACGTGTTCGATAAACACTTCCTGGGTCGCCGCCGTGCCCCCCTGCATGCCATCGAGCACGATCACGTCGGCCCCGGCCTTCACCGCCAGCTTGACGTCGTAGTACGGGCGGCTGGCGCCGATCTTCACGTAGATCGGCTTCTCCCAATCGGTGATTTCGCGGATCTCGGCGATCTTGATCGCCAGGTCATCCGGGCCGGTCCAGTCCGGGTGCCGGCAGGCGCTGCGCTGGTCGACACCGATCGGCAGCGTGCGCATGCCAGCGACTCGCTCGGTGACTTTCATGCCCAACAACATGCCGCCGCCACCGGGTTTGGCGCCCTGCCCCAGGACGATTTCAATGGCGTCCGCCTTGCGCAGGTCATCCGGGTTCATGCCGTAGCGCGATGGCAGGTACTGATAGACCAGATGCTGCGACTGCCCGCGCTCTTCCGGGGTCATGCCGCCGTCACCGGTGGTGGTGCTGGTACCGGCGATGGTAGCGCCGCGGCCCAGGGCTTCCTTGGCATTGGCTGACAGCGCACCGAAACTCATGCCGGCGATGGTCACCGGAATCTTCAGGTGGATCGGCTTCTTGGCGAAGCGGTTGCCGAGGATCACATCGGTGCCGCACTTTTCCCGATAGCCTTCCAGCGGGTAGCGCGACACGCTGGCGCCAAGCAGCAGCAAGTCATCGAAGTGCGGGACCTTGCGCTTGGTGCCACCGCCGCGAATGTCATAGATGCCGGTCTCGGCGGCGCGTTGGATTTCCTGGATGGTCAGGCGGTCGAAGGTCGCGGACTCGCGCAGTACCGGAGGATTCTTCTCACTCATAGCTATTCTCCTTGCGTGGATCAATACGCGGACGCGTTATCGACTTTGAAGTTGTACAACTGACGGGCCGAGCCATAGCGCTTGAAGTCAGCTGCCTTATGCTCGAATCCGGCGCGGTTGAGCAGCACTTGCAGTTCCTCCAGGTGTTCGGCGCGCATCTCTTTCTCGATGCAGTCCGACCCCAGCGACGCGACGCTGCCCTTCACGTAAATGTGCGTTTCATACAGCGAATCGCCCAGCGCATCACCGGCATCACCGCAGACGACCAAACGCCCGGCCTGGCCCATGAAGCAGCTCATGTGGCCTATGCTGCCGCCGACCACGATGTCGATGCCTTTCATGGAAATCCCGCAACGGGCCCCGGCATCCCCCTCGATCACCAGCAACCCGCCATGGGCGGTGGCGCCGGCGGCCTGGGACGCACTGCCCTTGATCCGCACGTAACCTGACATCATGTTTTCCGCGACACCCACACCGGCGTTGCCGTGCACGGTGATGCTCGCTTTCTGATTCATGCCCGCGCAGTAGTAACCGGCATGCCCCTGGATATCGATGGACACGGCCTGGTTCACCCCGACGGCGAGGTTGTGCTTGCCGTTGGAATGGGTCACCACCCATTCGCGGTCTTCTACGTTGTGCACCTGGTCATGCAGCGCCTGATTGAGGTCGCGCACGCTGGCGATGGAAAGATCGATGGTTTTCATGTGTGCGCTCCTTAAGCTGACTCGCGTTCCCAGATGTACAAGGTGGCCGGTGCCGGCTCCCAGATCCTGGCGTTTTCAATGCCCGGCAGGCTCGACAGCGCCTGGTATTCCGAAGCCATGGCGACGTAGTCGTCGGTCTCGGCGAGGATCGCCGGCTTGCAGGCGATCGGGTCGCGGATCACCGCAAAGCCGTTGCGCGTGCCGATGGCGAAGGTAAAGAAACCGTCGAGGTCCTCCAGCGCATGGTCCAGCGCATCCTTAAGCGAGTCGCCCTGCTGCAGGCGCCAGGTCAGGTAACCGGCGGCCACTTCGGTGTCGTTGTCGGTTTCGAACTGGATGCCTTCGCGCTTGAGCTCCTGGCGCAGGCGGAAGTGGTTGGACAGTGAGCCGTTGTGCACCAGGCACAGGTCGGCACCGGTGGAAAACGGGTGGCTGCCTTCCATGGTCACCGCGCTTTCGGTGGCCATGCGGGTGTGGCCGATGATGTGGCTGCCCTGCATGCCGGCCAGGCCGAAGCGTTGGGAAATCTCCTGGGGCAAGCCCATGCCCTTGAGGATCTCGATGCTCTGCCCGGCGCTCATGATGCGTACGCCCGGTGCCAGTTCTGCGAGGGCCAGGCGTACCGGTGCCTCCTGCGCGTGAATCTTCAATACGGCGGCGCTGGCGTTCTGGAACCAATCCAGTGAGCAGCCCAGACGACCTTCCAGTTCACCCATCAGGGCTGTCCAGTCGAAGCTTTCGGTGGTTGCCTGCAGGGTCAGCTTGACCCAGCCATCGGCCACTTCATCGCCATAAATGGCGAAGCCGGCACTGTCCGGGCCGCGATCGGTCATGGCCTGCAACATCGGTTCGAAAAGCTGGCCCAGCCGGGATTCCAGCTGCGGGTTTTTCAGGTAAAGACCTACGATTCCACACATAAAACAGTCCTCACTGCGTTCGGCAGCCGCACGTTCAAGCGGCGAGATGGTTCGATTGAGCGCGCCGGTTGGCGCTTAGAAAAATTCGGTGTAGCGCTGCACTTCCCAGTCGGAGACGTGGCGGCTGTACTCAACCCACTCCATGCGCTTGAGCTTGATGAACTCGCCGACGATCTGCGGACCCAGCACTTCGGCGAACAACGGGTCGGCCTCCAGCGCATCGCAGGCTTCCTTGAGCGACTGCGGCAGGGTCTTGATGCCGCGGGCGGCGATCTGCTCAAGGCTCAGGCTGTAGAGGTTTTCGTTGCAGACGTGGTCGATTTCCAGTTGGCGGTCGATGCCGTCCAGACCCGCCGCGATGATCGCGGCGCTGACCAGATAGGGATTGCAACCGGCGTCCGGCAGGCGGAATTCGAGGCGGCCGTAAGGCACCCGGACCATCGCCGAACGGTTGTTGGCACCGAAGGCGATAAACGCCGGTGCCCAGGTCGCGCCGGACAACGAATTGCCCACCACCAGGCGCTTGTAGGAGTTGACCGTGGGTGCGGCGAAGGCACACAGCGCCGGGCCATGGGCAAGCAGGCCGGCAGCAAAGTGATAGGCCATTTTCGACAGGCCCATGCCGCTCGGGTCACTGGCGTCATGGAACAGGTTCTTGTTCTCGGCACTGCTGATCGACAGGTGAAAATGCATGCCGTTGCCGGCGCGTTTCGGGTCGGGCTTGGGCATGAACGAACAGATCATGCCCAGGTCATTGGCGATCTCGCCGGCGGCCATGCGAAAGAACGTGAAGCGATCCGCCGAGGTCATGGCATCGCTGTAGGTGTAGTTGATCTCGAACTGGCCGTTGGCGTCTTCGTGATCGATTTGATAGACCTCGAAATCCACCGCCTGCAGGGCTTCGGTCAAGCGCTCAAGGAACACCCGGGAGCGCGACAAACCCTTGTAGTCGTAGCAAGGCTTGTCCAGGTTGTCGCTGAGGTCGACCAGTTGCAGCTTGCCCTGCTCGTCGCGACGCATCAGGTTGAACTCCGGTTCCAGACCGGTATTGAGGGTCCAGCCCTTGTCCTCCAGGCGCCGGACCTGCTGCTGCAATACATAACGGCTGTCATAGGGATGGGGTTTGCCATCGACATGACCGACGCACACCACCCGGCCATACCCCGGCTGCCAAGGCACGGGCGTCAGCGTAGCGAGGTCGCCGCGGGCCATGAAGTCCGGACCGTGAGGCTCCATGCCCATGCCACTGATCGCGAATCCGGCAAAACCGGCGCCCTCTTCGGCCACCGTCTTGAGCCCACAGATCGGCACCGACTTGGTCTTGGCCGCACCATGGATATCGACAAACTGCGCAAGCACGTACTTGATCCCGTGCTTGTCGATGATGCGCTGGGTTTCTGCTGGCAACATTGCTCGTCACTCCTCGCGAAAGGCAAATCTGTTATGGGTTGGCCCTGACTTTCTTTTTATTCCTGAAAAGAAAGTTTGTTTCCCAATAGGAATGCAAGGCCCTTGCCAGCTTCGCGAGTGACGCGTGTAAAACACTTGTTGTGCTGTTTATATGGGAAAAATCTTTTCCCCATGGGAATATTGCCCGATGGATACGCGCTTGAAGCCGCGACTTGCACTTTCTCAGTGCGAAACTAATATTACTGAACGGAAAGTGTGCAGGATCCGATGACTATGCCGACCGAAACCGCCCCGCGCCTCAAGCTCGAGCAATACCTGGGAATGCAGATCAAGCGCCAGCGCCAGGCCCAGGACCTGAAACTGGCTGATGTGGCCAAGATTGCCGATATCAGCCAGGGCATGTTGAGCAAGATCGAAAACGCCCAGGTCTCCACCAGCCTCGACACCCTCAGCCGCCTGTGTGACGTGCTGGGCCTGCCGCTGTCGAAGTTGTTCAGTGAGTACGACCAGCAGGACGGCAGCGCACTACTGGTCAAGGCCGATCAGGGCATGGAAGTGGTGCGCCGGGGAACCGAGAAAGGCCATACCTATCGTTTGCTCAATCACACACGCGGGCCGAAGAAGAGTTTCGAGGCCTACATGGTGAGCATGGATGACGCTAGCGAAGAGTTCCCGACCTTCTCCCACCCGGGTACCGAATTTTTGCATTTGCTTGAAGGCGAGTTGATTTACCGGCATGGCAACCAGCTGTATCGAATGGAGGCCGGCGATAGCCTGACCTTCGAAGGAGAAATTCCCCATGGGCCTGAGCAATTGGTGCGGGTGCCGATCCGGTTGTTGTCGATCATGAATTACGGAAGCGACAAGGAATGATTGCGTAACGGCCACCGAATGGCGCCACCCTCACGGTGGGTGGAGATCCTGTAGGAGCGAGCATGCTCGCTCCTACAAGGGAGAACCCCAAAAAATCCCGCCCGGAAATCTCCGGACGGGATTTGTTGAATCACACAAACTCACCCCATTCAGGCAATCGGAATCAACGGATCCGCCGCCGCCCACGCGCTTTCACGATCAGCCGCCGGCGGATAGATCCATACCGTGTTGATCTGGGTCTTCAGCGACTTGCCTTCCTGCCGGGTCAGCTTGACCTGACGATCCCAACCTTCGGTATAGACCGCCCCCCACGCCCCCAGATCCAGGCAGGTCACGTATTTGGGCTGGCTGTAGGGCGTCGGGTCCACTCCGAGAATCTGCGCAGCAACGTTATTGCCAGCATGACGACCCAACACAATGGCGTGCTGGCAGGTCATCAGCGCATGGTTGCCAATGTCGTCGCTGGCAGCAAAGGCCACGTCGCCGGTGGCGAAGATGTCTGGCTGGCCAATGACTTGCAGGTGCGCGTCGACGTGCAGGCGGCCCAGGTGGTCGCGTTCGGCGGGGATCTGCTCGGTCAGCGAGCTGGCACGCACGCCGGTGGTCCAGATAACCGTTTTGGCGTCGATGTGCTGGCCGTCGGACAAGCTCACGCCGCTTTCATCGACGGCGACAACCGAGGCGTTGAGGTGCCATTTGACGCCGGTTTCCTCACTGGCTTCGGCAATTTTCTCGGCGATTTGCGGGCCCATGGAGCCGCCTACCTTGGCGCCACGATCGACGATGATCACCTTTATGTCCGCATCCTCGCCGAGGATGGCTCGCAGACGGGTGGGCATTTCAGTGGCGGTTTCGATACCCGTGAAACCACCACCAGCTACCACCACCGTGTTGCGTGCCCGGCTCTGCGGCTGGTTGGCCAGGGATTTGAGGTGGGCTTCCAGGCGTATGGCCTGTTCGATCTGATCGACGTCGAACGCATGTTCGGCCACACCCGGGGTGTCCGGCAGCGCGAGGCGGCTGCCGGTGGCCAGAACGAGTTTGTCGTAGATGCAGACTTGTTTTTCGCCCTGGGCATCGAGGTAACCCACACGCTTTTGCTCGACGTCGATGGTCTCGGCAGCCCCCTTGAGGAACTTGACGCCGACCGCATTGAACAACTCACCGATGGGCGCCGCCAGCTGGTGAGCGTTCGGCTCGTAGAAGCGTGGACGCACGCGCAGTTCGGCCTGGGGCGCCAGTACCGTTACGTCAACATCATTGTGACCATGTATATCGAACAGGCGGGTGGCGCTCAAAGCGCTCCACATGCCGCCGAAACCTGCGCCAATTACCAGGATGCGTTGTTTCATTTTTAACTCCAGAGGAAAAACCAGGCAGTGAATTGGGTTAAGCGGTCAGGAGGTCGGTACCCACTCTCTGTTGATAGCGTTTCCGCTCCCGACCCGACAACTACGACTGTATTGATCGCAGTTAATTCGAGCAAGGTCTTTTTCTCAATGGTTCGAATCGATGCCATCGATAGACCGACAAAACCCTGCTAAATCCGCACTCTGGAAGTCCTTTCCAGCACTTTGAGAAAATTCGCAATCGTTGCCTGGCTAAGGATCAGCTGCTAATATTTACGACAACATTAGTCGGAGATCGATATGTCTCTTTACAGCGCGGGCGTCGAGTACGGCATTCACTGCCTGATTTTCCTGGTGGGCAATGGTGGAGAAACCCGGGAGGCGAGCGTGCGTGACCTGGCAGAGCTGCAAGGCGTGCCGTTGGACTATCTGGCAAAAATCTTCACCAAACTGGCCAAGGCAAAACTGGTGGTTGCCACCGAAGGCGTGCGTGGGGGTTTTAAGCTGGCGCGGCCGGCCGATGAGATCAGCCTGCTGGACATCGTCAATGCCATCGACGGGCGCAAGGCCATTTTCGAATGTCGGGAAATCCGCGGTCGCTGTGCGTTGTTCGAAGGCGAGGTTCCCGATTGGGCGCTTGATGGCCACTGCTCGGTGCACGGGGCAATGTTGACTGCGCAGAAGCGCATGGAAGAAGCCCTGGCCCAACAGACCATCCTGGACATCGCCAGAAAGGTCGGGCGTAAGGCGCCTGCGCAGTTCAATGCGCAGGTCGAGAGCTGGATGAGTGATCGCCGGGAAAAGAAAGGCACCGCCAGTGCCCAGGCCGATCAACTTATCCAGGTCACCGAGATCGAAGGCTGAGCCCTACAGGCAGTCGCGTACGGCCTGACGCATGGCCCCTGATTTTGCCCAGGGCGGCCCCTGGTACAGCGAGACCCGGCTGCCTTCCTTGTACTTCACGATATCCAGCACTTCATCGGCGGTTATGACACTCGGCGCGGTGATCCGGTAGCCGTTGGAAATCGAAGTCTGGGTAGTCTTGGCGATCTCCTTTTGCCAGGCCGGCAATACACATGCCGCTACATCCTTGGGTAATTTGTCGCTCGGCTTGTTGTAGTTCGGCTCTCCCGGCACCAAGGACGCAGGCAACGAACACCCCGCCAACAACGCCATCACCACTCCCCCCATCAACATTCGACTCATGAAGCATCCTTAAACCTGAAAAAATAAAATGTAGCCTGTTGCCACGCTGACAGCGTTTTTTTTGCATCGAGCCTCAGGGACTGACGCTGTGATCGCCGGGGTCCGGGTAGGAGCGCTCGTTCAGATAGGTCGTCCAGCGCTCGAAGGCTTCATGTTGCCATTGGCTGACCCGCTCCCATTCCGGCCCGCTGAACTGGTGCTCGGTAATGAGTTTCATCATTTCACTGGTGGCCGCATCCAGATCGGCTTTCAGTGCCTGGGCATGCGCCCGGAAGTCATCGGTTGTCGTCATTTTGAATGGACCCTGCCCTGGTAAAATGTCGGCACTACACTACGACAGCAAACGGCAGCTAATTTTCCGGAGCGCGCCAACTTCCCGACCGAAGGTAGCCCTTTGGCATCAGACGAGCACAACGCCCCGCCACGGGATGGGGTCTAAAATTGCGTAGCACAACCTTACGGGAGATCATCATGTGGCTTAACGAACATGAACAGACGCTTCGGCGTGATCTGCAAGGGCTGGCATCGGACCTGCGCTGGTCAGCGGTAGAACTGTTGCGCATCGCCGAACAACTGCGCCTGTCAGGCAACGATGTCGACGCAGAAGCCGTGAGGCGCCTGTGCGATTTGTTCCAGGGCGATGAACAACGGCTGGCGGGTTATGCCGAGGAAGTGAAGGCCAAGATCATCAGTCGAAACAAGCCTGAATAGCGGGAGTCGAGGCGTGAACAAGTCCCTCTACACGCTTGCCACCCTGATCGTGGTGCTGGCGGGCTGCAGCACCGACTCACAGATCTATCGGGATCAACCACTGGTGGCAAACGTCGAGGCCGGGATGAGCAAGGAGCAAGTCGAGCAAATCGGCGGCCCACCCCTGTCGATCTCCAACCGCACGGTCGAGCCCGGCACTTGTTTCGACTACAACCTGACCCAGCCTGGTCATCAGCAACGGTACAACGTCAGCTTCGATAGCCGGGGCAGGGTCGATCATAAAAGCTTCATGACCTGTGCCGAATGGAGTAACGCGCAGCAAAAGGCCAGGGAACCGACCCGCAGCGGCGGTGGAGGCTACTGAGCCGCTAACAATTGCGTGGCGACACGTTCAGCCACCTCCCCCGGCACCCAACCCCTCCAGATCTGCGGCTGGTCACGCAGGAAAGCTTCCGCCACCTGACGCGGCTGCAGGCGCTTTTCGCTCATTTGGCCGAGGGTATGGTTGAGCAGGTCGATCGGCAAGTCGACCTTTTCGAAGAACGCCACCAGGTCCGGGTACTGCGCCTTGAACGGTGCGGACACGCCGATCGCCAGGCTGGCCGGCATCGACCGGGTGCCCTTAGGATGCGGGTTGTTGGCGTCGGCCAGGGTCTTCCAGGCCTCGGCATCGAACGCTGGCTCATCGAGCTTCACCAGTTTGAAACGCCCCAGCAGCGGCGTCGGCGACCAGTAGTAGAACAGCACCGGCTTGCCACGGCGGATCGAGGAAGCCACCTCGGCATCCAGTGCCGCACCCGATCCCGTGCGGAAGTTGACGAAGCTGTCGGTTAGCTCGTAAGCCTTGAGTTTCTGACTGTTGACGATCTCGGAGGTCCAGCCGGTCGGGCTGTTGAGGAAGCGTCCACGGCTTGGGTCTTCCGGGTCACGGAACACATCCTTGTAGCGGGCCAGGTCGGCGACGGATTTCAGTTCCGGGGCCAGGGGCTTGATGCCTCGCTCAGGGTCGCCCTTGATTACGTATTCCGGCACCCACCAGCCTTCGGTGGCGCCTTTGACCGTGTCACCCAGGCCAAACACTTTGCCTTCGGAAGCGGCCTTGACCCACGCCGGACTGCGCCCTGCCCACTCCTCGCCGATCACCTGGATATCGTTTTTGGCCAACGCTGCTTCGAGGCTGACGGTGCTGCCCGGCAAGGTGTCTGTCGGGTAACCGTAACCTTTCTCGACAATCACCCGAAGAATTTCGGTGATGAGGCTACCGCTTTCCCAAGTGATGTCGCCGAAGTGGATCGGCGCGACTTTTTCTGCAGCGGGAACCTGAGTCGCCACAAGGCTCAGGGCCAGCAGCGAACTGCCGAGCAGGGTTTTCAACGATCTCATGCGGACCTCCGGGTCAGGGCATTCAAGGATTGGTTGGCGCTGTGCCGGGCACACAGGGCTTGGGAGCGCGTCATGTAATCGCTCACCGAGCGTTGGGAAATGCCCAGGCGGACGGCAATTTGCGGGTATGTCAGGCCGTCGACCCGCGACAACAGGAAAGTTGCCCGAACCTTGTCCGGCAAACGCTCAAGCGTGCGCGCCAGGCCACGCAACGCCTGGGTCAGTTGCACCTGTTCTTCGGGCGAGATCGCTTGATCCCGGTCAACGTGCTGCAACTGTTCGAGGTGCTGGCGCTCCAGGTCGCGACGGCGCCAGAGCTGGTAGATCAACCGATGGGCAATGGTGGTGAGCAAGGCGCGAGGCTCGCGGATCGGGGTCAGACCCGGCGATTCGAGCAACTGCACAAAGGTCTCGGCAGCGATGTCTTCGACGCAGGGACTGGCCCCCAGATACCGGCGTAACCGAGTGCAAAGCCAGGGGTAATGCGCGCGGAATAATCCGCCCACGTCGTTGCGATGGGAAAAGTCGGTGCCGGACATAGAGGCTCCAAAGGTCAGGGGTCGCTGAATGTCCGGTAGTCCGGTGACGCGATCCTAGCAAGGAGCCTTATTCTTTAATAATACTTAAAAAGCATTTTTATATTCCAAATATGAATTTCAGCGCAATCGTCCAAAGCCCAGATCCTCGGCCTCTCGCTGGTAGTCGAGAATGGTTTGATAGTCGCTTTCGCTAGCCGGCAGGATCTCTTGCAAGCCGAGGATTTCGGCGACGTCCGGCAGCTCCTGCAACGTCTGATTCATCACCTGCCGAAGGTGCCTGGCCTGCTGTTCGGTGACGGTAGCCGCGGTGATGTAGGGTAACGTCGGACTGAAGGCGCTGCGACCGACGATCCGCAGGTTGGCCACTTCGTCTTCGGCGTGTCGCGCCAGGTAGGCAAAGGTCACGCTGTCGATGGCCGCCAGGTCCGCTTTATCTTCACGCAACCAGCGAAGACTTTCGCGGTGACTGCCGCTGATACCGACACGGGAAAAAAACTGCCCCTCTCGCTGCAGCGGCGCCAGTCGGTGCCGCAGTAGGTTCATGCCGCTGTTGGAATCTTCGCCATTGATCACACCGCGGCTGCCTCCGAAGGCCGACAAGCTGCGCCGTGGGTCATCGGCGCGACTCAGCAACAGGCTGCAATGATTGCCGCCGCTGGCGTCCGGCAATTCATAACGAGGACAACCAATGATCCGCACCCGACCGCGCAATGCCGTCATCAGCGGATAGCCGCAGGTCTGCGTCAGCAGCAAGTGCGGGGACAGCCACAGGTCCATCAGCGAAAGTCCTTCGGCGTTGCGGCGCGTGGTACCCAGCCGCTCGAGGATGCGACTCAGCCAGCGCTCGTTGGCCTGGCGGACCGGTTCGGGGGCAACGTACATCAAAAGCTCTGCGTAGACTGAAGTCATTGGCTCTCTCAACTGAACGGATGCCGCGGGCTATCGATGGCCTTCACCCCGTGCCGGCGCCATAACTGGCCATAACCCTGCACCAGGAATCCGCCGCTGCGCGTCAGCCATTGCTCGCGGCGCGCACGGTAAGCGCGGGGCAAGTCGTACCAGGGCAGCCCCGGCAAGTCGTGATGCACCAGGTGCAGGTTGAGGTTCAGGAACAGCCAGCGCCACGGCCAGGCGGCTTCATTGATGACTGTCCTTTGCTCGGGCTCGGCATGGGGACGGTGTTCATAGTAGGAGCGGATCATGGCGATCGATAGCGCCGGCACGCTGATCAGTAACAGGTAATGCCAGATCGGCAGCACACTGTAGCGGGCGATAAACAGCAACATCAGCAGGGTCAACGCACTGTGGCTCAGCCACATCGACCAGGCCTGTCGCTCACCCGCTTTCAGGCGCTGCAACTCCTCCTGGGCCAGCGCCAGCAAGGCCAGCGGAGCGCCTAGGATGAAACGACCCAGCACGGTTTTGTTCAGCCAGTGCAGGGCTTGTTCGAACAGTGAACTGCCCTGCCATTGCTCGGCGCTCAGGTAACGGCTTTCCGGATCGCGACCCGGCAGGGTCAGGTCTTCATCGCGGTGATGCAGCAAATGGCTGTCGCGATACAGGGTGTAGGGATACCAGACGGCGAACGGCGCGTAGCCGAGGATCTTGTTCAGCGATACCCAACGGGTGGGATGACCGTGAAGCAATTCGTGCTGCAGCGACAACCAGAGCACCACCAGCGGGATCAACAGCAGTGTGCTCCACCACAGGCCCAACCTGTCACTGCCCAGCACGATGCCGAACCAGCCGGCGTACACGCCGACCAGCAGCAACCAGGTCGGCCATTCGGTGCGAGCGGTCAGGCGTTGGCGCAAGGTTTCGATTTCTACACGGTGGGCGGTGTCGAAGTAATGGGGCATGGCGTTGCTCGGATCGGGGACCAGTCCCCTTCTGTGCAACGGCGTCGGGTTTTCTTGCAGATTATTTTTACGATCGTTTCTACGAACCGTTGGCGGTTATTGAGCCGTCTCCCGAAAGATAAAAGCTCCAGCTAACCGTAATTTTGGATTGGGTGTATATCCGTTACCGCAGCAATGGATATACACCCAATCCTGTTGAACGTGCCTTCAAGTGGCTTGCTGATTACGAGGCTTGCCAGCACGGGCCTTGTAACCAGGCAGCGCCGCCGCAAAGGCCAACGCCTCTTCGCGACTGGCAAATGAGCCAAGCCGGTCTCCTTGGGTGCAGACCCGCCACGGGCCGTTGTTCACACTGAGTACGTCATAGCCGTTCATGTGCATCTTGTTCAACATCGGAACGCTCATAGTCACCTCCATCTTGGCAGTGATCACAGGGTTGACTTGCCTACCTTACACCCCCCTGCCGCAAAGAGGCCGACCGGACGTCGAGTCGGCTTAGTGCAGCGCGATTGCACTTTTAGACACCTGTGCTGTTCAAAATGTCCAGGAAACCCGCAATGGGTTACGGCCCGAATATTGCATTTTTGTTACATTACTGTGACAGCCTGGATTGAAAGAACCCATGAAAGTACGCGCAACCGTCATTTGCGAGCACGACCGGCACATACTCCTGGTGCGCAAGACCAGAAGTCGCTGGATGTTGCCCGGCGGCAAGGTTGAACGCGGCGAGACCGCGCAGGATGCCGCCCTGCGCGAGCTTCAGGAGGAAACCGGGCTGGGTGCCGACGACATGCTGTACCTGATGGAACTGGAAACAAGGGATACCCGACACCATGTCTACGAAGCATCGTTGCCCGATCCCCATCAGGCACGGCCGCAAAACGAGATTTTCGATTGCCTCTGGTACCCGCTGGACGCGGTGCACAACCTGAACCCCAGCGACGCCACGCTGCAAATCCTCAAAGCGTTCCAGCGTCGCCTATAACCAGCGCATTCAGCCCTGGTCGCCACCACCCACCGGCATCACCATGCCAGTGATGTAAGACGCCTCGTCGCTGGCCAGGAACAGGATGGCGCCGGCCTGCTCATCCAGCGTGCCGTAGCGCTTCATCAAACTGCTGTCGAGGGTCTGATCGACGATCTGCTGGTACCAGGCCTTCTCTTGCTCGCTCTGCTCGGCACTGTTGCGCGGGATAACCCGTGGCGGCGCTTCAGTGCCGCCGGGCGCAGTGGCATTGACCCGAACACCGCGACCAGCGGTTTCGAACGCCAGGCACGCGGTCAGCGCATTCACCCCGCCCTTCGCTGCGCCGTAGGGCACACGGTTGACGCTGCGGGTGGCGATCGACGAAACGTTGACGATCGCGCCACTGCCCTGCTCCAACATGAACGGCAATGCGGCATGGCAGCACCACAAGGTCGGAAACAGTGAACGGCGAACCTCGGCCTCGATCTGCGACGCCTCGTAATGCTCGAATGGCTTGGCCCAGATGGTCCCGCCGACGTTGTTGACCAGCACGTCGAGTCGACCGAAACGCGCGACGGCGGTTTGCATGACCCGGTTGCACTCCTCGTACTGCTCAAGGTCGGCGGTCAGGGCCAGGACCTGGCTGTGCGGGGCCAATTGTTGCTGCACTTCGAACACCAGCTCGGAGCGATCGACCAGGATCAGCTTCGCCCCTTGCGCCGCCATGCGCTCGGCCACGCGCCGACCGATGCCCTGCGCAGCCCCGGTGATCAGCGCGACTTTTTCGTGAAATCTGTTCATGTGTACCTCAATGCGTTTTCTGGGTCTCAGGCAGACGAATCGCTTTTGTAGGAGCCCGGCTTGCCGGCGAAGGCGGACTCAAGGACGCCTTCGCCGGCAAGCCGGGCTCCTACAGGACATCAACAGCCGTGAGATCACGCCGCGCTGGCAGCAAATTTTTCATAGTAGAAATTCGCGGGCTTGATGCCTTGCTCGCCAATGTACTTGCTGACCGCCTCAACCATTGGCGGTGGGCCGCACAGGTACACGTCGACGTCGCCATCGTTCAGGTGCTTGGGTGCGATGTGCTGGGTCACGTAGCCCTTGAGCGGATGCTGGCTGTCGGGGCTGGCCACGCAGGCGCTGTAGGTGAAGTGGGGGATGCGTGCGGCGAACGCTTCCAGGCGGTCGAGCTCCACCAGGTCGAAATCGTTGGTCACTCCGTAGATCAGGTGCAGCGGGTGTTCACTGCCCTGCTCGGCGATCTTCTCCAGCATCGCGGTGAACGGCGCCAGCCCGGTGCCGCCCGCCAGCAGCAACAACGGCCGACGGATATCGCGCAGATAGAAACTGCCCAGGGGACCTGCCAGGCTCATGCTGTCGCCCGCCTTGGCCATGCTGGTGAGGAAACTGCTCATCAGGCCGCCCGGCACGTTGCGGATCAGGAAGCTGACTTCACCGTCACGCTGCAACGAGCTGAACGAATAGGCGCGGGTCTGCTCGCTGCCGGGAATGCCCAGGTTCACATACTGGCCTGGCAGGAAGGCCAATTTGCTCAAGGACTCGCCCTTGATCGACAGGGCGATGGTGCTGTCGGACAACTGGCGCACCGCGCTGATGGTGGCGTCGTAGCTGGCCTGGCGGGTGCGGCAAACTTGCGATGACGTCGGCACCCGCACCACGCAATCGCTCTTGGCGCGCATCTGGCAGGTCAGGACAAAGCCCTGTGCGGCCTCTTCAGGGCTGAGGGCGTCTTCGATGTACTCCTCGCCCAGATCGTAGCTGCCCGCTTCGGCAAAGCACTTGCAGGTGCCGCAAGCGCCATCACGGCAGTCCAGCGGAATATTGATGCCCTGGCGGTACGCGGCGTCGGCCACGGTCTCGCCAGCATTGGCGTCGATGAACCGGGTGACGCCGTCTTCGAAATTGAACGCAATGGAATGGGTCATGACGGCTGCCTCACAAATGGTAAACATCGATGACCTGGCGAACGTAGTCGTTCTTCAGGATCACTTTCTTGGCCTTGATCAACGGGTTTTCACCGCGCACATCGAGGGTGTAGAAACTGCTGCCGAAATAGCTGTCGACGGTCTTGTAGCGAAAGCTCAGGGTGTGCCAGTTGAAGCGCACCTTGCACATGCCGTCGGCTTGCTCGAGCAGCTCGATGTTGCTGATGTTGTGGGACGTGCGGGTGTCCGGCACGCTGGCGCTGGAACGCTCGGTCTTGATGCGGAAGATGCGGTCTTCAAGGCCTGTGCGGTTGCCGTACCAGATCAGCGAGATTTCACGCTGCGGGTCTTCAGTCAGTTCGTCATTGTCGTCCCAGGACGGCATCCAGTACGTCGCGTCGGGGGCGTACAGTTCCAGCCACTCGTCCCACTGGCGGTCGTCGAGGTAGCGCGCCTCGCGGTAGAGGAAATCGCGCACGGCATTGTAAGAAATGGTCATTGCACGTCCTCCACGGCGATCAGTTTCGACTGCTCGGCCGCCAAGGCCTTGAGCATGGTCTGCTGCCAATACTTGTGTTGCAGCACGAACAGGCCTTCATCTTCGGTGCGCACGCCGCTGAGCAGCGGATGCAGGTCGATTTCCTTTGCAGCCTCGTCGGCGCCTTCGATCCAGTGCTCGGCGCCGCGGGACATGTCGTTCCAGGTGGTGACGCTGCCCTGGTAACTGGTCTGGCAGGAGCGGAACTCTTCCAGATCGTCCGGCGTGGCCATGCCGCTGACGTTGAAGAAATCCTCGTACTGACGAATCCGGCTCGAACGCGCGTGGTCGCTTTCGCCTTTGGGGGCGATGCAGTAAATGGTGATTTCCGTGCGGTTGACCGAGATTGGCCGGGCAATACGGATCTGCGAGCTGAACTGGTCCATCAGATACACGTTGGGGTACAGGCACAAGTTGCGCGAGTTCTCGATCATCCAGTCGGCGCGGGCCTTGCCGAAGTCCTGGGCGAGATCAAAGCGACGTTCGTACAGCGGACGGTCCTCGGGGTTGGCCCAGCGGGTCCAGAGCAACATGTGGCCCTTGTCGAAGGAATAGAAACCACCGCCCTGCTTGGCCCAGCTGCCGGCGCTCATGGTCGGGTTCTCGTCACCGGCTTCGCGCTGCTTGCGCTGGTTCTGGGTGGCGGCGTAGTTCCAGTGCACGGAGCTGACGTGGTAACCGTCGGCACCGTTCTCCGCGGTGAGTTTCCAGTTGCCTTCGTAGATGTAGCTGGAAGAACCGCGCAGCACTTCCAGGCCATCGGTGGACTGGTCGACGATCATGTCGATGATCTTCGCCGACTCGCCCAAGTGCTCGGCCAGCGGCACTACATCGGCCTTGAGGCTGCCGAACAGGAAGCCGCGATAGGACTCGAAGCGCGCCACTTTGGTCAGGTCGTGGGAGCCTTCGCAGTTGAAGCTCGACGGGTAGCCGGCGTTCGCCGGATCCTTGACCTTGAGCAGCTTGCCGGAGTTGTTGAAGGTCCAGCCGTGGAACGGGCAGGTATACGAGCTTTTGTTGCCGGACTTGTGCCGGCACAGGGTCGCGCCGCGATGACTGCAGGCGTTGATGAAAGCGTTGAGCACCCCGTCCTTGTTGCGCGCGATGAAGATCGACTGGCGCCCCATGGTGGTGGTGTAGAAATCGTTGATGTTGGGGATCTGGCTTTCGTGCGCCAGATACAGCCAGTTGCCTTCGAAGATGTGTTCCATCTCCAGATCGAACAGGCGCGGATCGGTAAACATCTCGCGCTTGCAGCGATAGATGCCCTGCTCTGGATCGTCTTCAAGCAGGGACTCAAGGTATTCAGGTCGCAGGGTCATGGCCGCCGCCTCCATTGTTATTGTTCAGGCAAGGCTCATGCTAGGACGGGGCAATGGGGCGGACTATCCGCGGGGTGCAGAGGTTTATCCGTTTTGTGCAATGCGTGTTTTGCGGGCGAGATACTCCTTGTAGGAACCCGGCTTGCCGGCGTAGGCGGCATTGAATATTGCGCCGGTCTTTCGGGCGCTTTCGCTGGCAAGCCAGCTCCTACAGGGGGCTGCAGGTATCGATCCAGGGATCAGTGGCGGCGCTTGAGGGTATCGGATGGCAACTCGCCGAACTGCTTGCGATAACTGTCAGAGAAGCGTCCCAGGTGCAGGAAGCCGTAGTCCATTGCGATCTCCGTGACGTTGCGCACGTTGCAGGTCGGGTCGCTGAGGCAGGCGTTGACGCGCTCCAGGCGTTTCTGGCGGATGTAGTTTTTTGGCGTGGTGCTCGCGTTGCGTTCGAACAGGCCGTACAACGACCGCAGGCTCATGCTGGCCTGGCGCGCCAGCTCTTCGCTGTCGATGTCCTGCTTGAGATTCCTGGCGATGTAGTCGGCAATCGCTTCGAACGTGGCGGCCTGCGAGCCGAGTTCGAGGCGGCTGACGTTGGTCTTCATCAGGCTGAGCATCTTGCTGACGATGATCTGCGCGTAATGTTCCTGCACTCGGGGAATCTGCTCGGTGGCCTCGGCCTCCTGGCAAATCATCGCCAGCAGGTTGACGAAACCTTCCAGTTCATTGAGCTGGTAGCGGTTCTCGAGAAACCGCACGCCTTCTCCCGGATAGCGCCAGCGCTGCTCGTTGCAGACGGACTCGAACAGGGACGTGGGAACCTTGAGGATGAATTTTTCGCAATCGTCGGAGTAGGTCAAATCGACCGGATCGTCGGGATTGATCAGCAGCAACTCACCGGGGGCAAAGTAGTGTTCCTGGCCATGGCCGCGCCACAGGCAATTGCCCTGCAGCAACACTTGCAGGTGATAAATGGTTTCCAGCGCGCCCGAGGTGACGCGAACGCTGCCGCCGTAGCTGATACGGCAAAGGTCCAGGCTGGCGAATTTGCGATGATTGAGGCTGGCCAGGGGGTGCCCGGCACGAGGCATCAGGATGCAATGATTACCGACATGCTGATTGACGTAGCCCGATACCGCGTACGGGTCGGCATGGTCGAATACGGTGCTGCGCTGACTCAACAGTTGCGCTTGCATCATCGGGTCACTCTCGTTGTTGTTATAGGGTGCATCAGGTCATTCTAGGGCAGTACTGGCAGTGGTGTGTCATTGGACTGACCTGTGGAAGGTCATGTCATCAATCCCGTGCAGGAGCTGCCGCAGGCTGCGATCTTTTGATCTTGCCTTTAAAGAGCAAAGTCAAAAGATCGCAGCCTGCGGCAGCTCCTACAGTTCAGCAGGGATCAGTCCTCCAGAGCACGAACCCGCTCGTGGCGCTGCTGCTCTTCAGGCTGGGCGGACGACTGCAGGGTGAAGTCGAACTCGATTTCCGCAAAGCGACCGCTGACGCCGTACTGCGCTGCACGCGCCTGGTCATCGCTGAAGGTGATCTTGGCGATCAGCTCGTCACGGGTGGCGTAGGCAAAATCGTCGTGCAGGTACTTCTCGCCATCCAGGTTGATCTGGGTGGTCAGGTGACGATGGTCCGGTGCGGAAATGAAGAAGTGCACGTGCGCCGGGCGCTGGCCGTGACGGCCCAGTTGATCGAGCAGTTGCTGGGTCGGACCGTCCGGTGGGCAGCCGTAGCCCGACGGCACGATGCTGCGGAAACGGTAGCGGCCTTCGGCGTCGGTGACGATGCGGCGACGCAGGTTGAATTCCGACTGAGAAGCATCGAAGTACGAGTAGGTACCGCCAGTGTTGGCGTGCCACACGTCCACAATGGCGCCAGCCAAAGGTTCGCCAGCGGTGTTGAACACCCGGCCTTGCATGAACAGGGTCACACCTGGATCGACGCCGTCATCCAGGCGCGCTTCGCCTTGCGACAGCGGTGCACCGGCCACGTACAGCGGGCCTTCGATGGTGCGCGGGGTGCCACCGGATTTACCGGCCTGCTCGTCTTCGGCGTCCATCAGCAGGTCGAGGTAGTGCTCCAGGCCCAGGCCGGCCACCACCAGTCCAGCCTCCTGGCGTGCACCCAGCACGTTCAGGTAGTTGACCGCTTTCCAGAACTCTTCCGGGGTTACGGCAAGGTCTTCGATGATGTTCACCGAGTCGCGCAGGATGCGGTAGATCAGGGCTTTGGTGCGCGCATCACCGGCATCGTTGTGCAGGCCGCTGGCTTCTTCGAGAAATTTCTGGACTTCGGCAGTGTGGGAAATCTTGACGTTCATTTTACAGGTTCCTCATCTTGTAATTATTGGCATGGCGAACTGAACAGGCTGGGTTCAGCGGTCATCCTCGCGAATCGACGAAGGATGCCGGCACATCGCGGTGACTTCGATCGCCATGTACGGATACAGCGGCAGTTGCATGAGCAAATCGTGCAGTTCCTGGACGCTGTCGACATCGAACACGCTGTAGTTGGCGTAAAGCCCGGCGATGCGCCACAGGTGACGCCACTTGCCTTGGTCCTGCAGGCGCTGGGCCAGGGCTTTTTCGTCGGCCTTGAGCTGCGCGGCGCGTTCAGGGTTCATGTCGACCGGCAAATTCACGGTCATCTTTACGTGGAACAGCATAATGCTCTCCTCAGGCTTGATGAATGGTGGATGTCTTGTCGCGACGGAAAAACGCCAGGCGTTCTTCGTCCAGGCTCAGGCCCAGACCCGGGGTCTTCGGCACGTGCAACTCGAAATCGCGGTAAACCAGCGGTTCGCTGAGAATGTCTTCGGTCAGCAGCAGCGGGCCGAACAGCTCGGTGTCCCACGCCAGTTTGTTCAGGGTGACAAAGGCATGGGCCGAAGCCATGGTGCCGATTCCGCCTTCGAGCATGGTGCCGCCGTACAGGGCGATACCGGCCGCTTCGGCGATGGAGGCGGTGCGCAGCACGGCGCGCGGGCCACCGTTCTTGGCGATCTTCAGGGCAAACACCGAGGCCGCGCCTTCGCGGGCCAGGTTGAACGCGTCTTCCACGCACTCGATGGACTCGTCAGCCATGATCGGTGCCGGGCTCATGGCATTCAGGCGAGTCATGCCTGCGCGGTTGTTGCGCGAGATAGGCTGTTCGATCAGGTCGATGCCGTTGGTGCCAAGGATGCGGCAGGCGCGCAAGGCGACGGCTTCGTCCCAGGCCTGGTTGACGTCGACCCTGACGCTCGCACGATCGCCCAGGGCTTTCTTGATCGCAATCACGTGGGCGAGGTCGCGATTGACCTCGCCGGCACCGATTTTCAGCTTGAATATGCGGTGGCGGCGCAGGTCGAGCATTTTTTCCGCTTCGGCGATGTCCTTTTCGGTATCGCCGCTGGCCAGCGTCCAGGCCACGGGCAGCGAATCACGCACGCGGCCGCCGAGCAATTCGCTGACCGGCAGGCCAAGACGCTTGCCCTGGGCGTCGAGCAGTGCGGTTTCGATGCCGGACTTGGCGAAGGTATTGCCACGGATGCTGCGTTCCAGGCGCAACATCGCGGCATTGACATTGCCGCTGTCCTGGCCGATCAACAGCGGTGCGAAGTGCTTGTCGATGTTGGTCTTGATGCTGTCAGGGCTTTCGTTGCCATAGGCCAGGCCACCGATGGTGGTGGCTTCGCCGATGCCTTCGATGCCATCGGCGCAGCGCACGCGAATGACCACCAGGGTCTGGTTCTGCATGGTGTGCATCGCCAGCTTGTGCGGGCGGATGGTCGGCAGATCGACGATGATCGTCTCGATCGATTCAATGGCTGTAGCAAGCATTTCGATACCCGTCAGGTTCTTGAAGTTCTGGACCTGATTCTCATACGGCTTTTTCCGGGCGGCCAATATAGAATTGGTCTGGCTTGATACCCTTAAGGTATGCAAGTGCTCGATATCCGGAGGCTCCATGGAACTGCGTCACCTGCGTTACTTTCAGGTATTGGCTCAAACCCTCAATTTCACCCGCGCCGCCGAACGGCTGCACATCGCCCAGCCGCCCTTGAGCCGGCAAATCCAGCAACTGGAAGATGAACTGGGGGTGATGCTGCTCGAACGTGGCCGACCGTTGAAGCTGACTGACGCCGGGCGTTTCTTCCATGAGCACTCCACCGCCCTGCTCGACCAGTTGCACAAGGTCTGCGACAACACGCGGCGCATTGGCCTCGGGGAAAAGACCTGGCTGGGCATCGGCTTTGCGCCCTCGACGCTCTACGGCGTGTTGCCGCAACTGATCCGCCGCTTGCGCAGCGGCGAGCCGCTGGAGCTTGAACTCGGGCTGTCGGAGATGACCACGCTGCAGCAGGTACAGGCGCTCAAGGCCGGGCGCATCGACGTCGGTTTCGGCCGCATCCGCATCGACGACCCGGCCATCGTCCAGACCGTGCTCACCGAAGACCGCCTGGTGGCCGCCTTGCCCGCCGGTCACCCGCTGCTGGCCGGGCCCGTCAGCCTGCGCGACCTGGCCAGGGAGCCCTTCGTGCTTTACCCCGGCAACCCGCGTCCCAGCTATGCCGACCACGTGATCGCGCTGTTCGAATCCTATGGGGTGAGCATCCATATCGCGCAATGGACCAACGAGCTGCAGACGGCGATCGGGTTGGTGGGTGCCGGGATAGGAGTCACGCTGGTGCCGGCTTCGGTGCAGTTGCTGCACCGCGACGACATCGGATTCACCCCGCTGCTGGAGGACAACGCCACCTCACCGATCATTCTCAGTCGGCGGGTGGGCGACGTGTCACCGGGGTTGAATCATTGTTTGCGGATGATCGACGAACTGCTGCCACAGGCAATCACGTCCTTGTAGCTGCCGCAGGCTCGGTGTTCAGCCAGCGAACGCCCGGCGCCCGGCGCTCATCTCGGCGCGCAATTCACCGATAAATTCGGAGATTACACGCACGCTGGTCAACTCCTCGATCGAGACACCGGCAATCAGCAGCTTGACTTGCCCGCTGGCGGGATCAAAGACCTCGATCCGCAGCAGCCCGCCGCTCTCCGTGCATTCGCAGGCCAGGGGCTCAAAACCGGACTCGACAATGTTGCAAAGGACTGAAACGGGAACCATGACCGATGCCTCCGTGGCAGTGGAACGCAATGGATCCGGTGAGAATAGACGCCATTTGCCGATTTTGCGCCAGTCAATACTGTTAACTGCCTCGCATTTGCAGCCTTGCTCAGTGGCTATTGTCTTTCCAGATCCAGTTCCAGATCCCCGGCAATTGCGCCGGCTGTGAACTGTCGCGCAGCGTACGGGCCATGGCGGCCCGTTGCAGGGCGGCGGTATCGTCATAAAACGCTATTGGGGCGGTCCTGACTCCCGTCGCCCGAGCGCTGTCGAGAAGGATCTGCAGGTATTCGCGAGTGTGCCGCGCGGTGTAGCGATTAAGGTCGTGGAACGTCACCACCACCGGAATCACCCCGTCCACCACCGGCAGCTCGCCCCGGGCAATGCGCTCGCGTACTTCGGACATCGAACGCAGCATATGGGCGCGGCGCCGGGGGCTGGCATTGAAGCCCCAGATCTTGCCGTCGTTGGCGCTCAGGTCAGTCAGCAGCACATGCAGGCCATGCTGCTGGTAAGCGGCGAAGGTGCGTTTGTCGTAGCTCCAGAATGGCGGGCGCAGCAAGGTCGGCGGCGCACCGGTGATCGCGGCGATGTCGGCACACCCGTCGGTGAGCGCCTGTTCCAGCTCCTGCGCGTCCAGCGAGCGATGATTGGTGTGCGAAGGCGTGGCCGTGTGGAAGGCCAGAATGTGCCCGGCATCGCGCTCGCGGTGCATGACCGCCCGCCCGATTTCACTGGCGCCAGCGCGCGAGGCACGGGTCTGCACGAAAAACACCGCCTTGATGCCGGGTTGCACAGGATTGATCGCCAGGCTGTCGAGCACGGCCTCGGTCGGGTTCCAGAAACTCGAGGCGCTGGGGCCATCGTCGAACGTCAGCAAAAAGCGGATCGGTGGTTGCGTGTGCAACGCCTGTTCGGTTTGCGAGGTCATTTCAATGGGTGCGGCGATACAGCCCAGCAGACCGACTGCCATGGCGAACACCGATAGAATCTTGAACAGCTGTTTCATGTTTTGCCTTGGGCCAGACCGTAACCCGCGCAGCCGCGGGCCGAGGTTGGATAAGGTACACAGTGTTTGGTTCCGGCTACAGGGCTTGGGTGAACATCTATGCTGATCACACCAGCCGGAGGGTTCGATCGATGTGCGGACGATTGTCGCAATACCGGGGCATTCACGATTTCGTGGCGGTGCTGAGCATTCCCGACGCCTTGATCAACCACGTCGGCGATCAGCCACTGGCCCGCTACAACGCCGCGCCCACCACGCAGCTTGCGCTGTTGCACCTGGAGAGCGATGGCCTGCACGCCGACTCGCAGCGCTGGGGCTGGCGACCGCACTGGGCGAAGGATCGTGCGGCGCCGATCAATGCGCGCGTCGAGAAAGTCGCCCACGGCCCGTTCTTTAGAGCGATCTGGCCCCATCGCGCCATCTGCCCGGTCGACAACTGGTTCGAATGGGTCGATGCCGGGGATGGCACGCGACAACCCTGGCTGATTCGCCGACGTGACCAGGGGCCGGTCTTCTGCGCGGCGATCGGGCAATTCCCGGTGGGCGGTGCAGCTTCCAGGGACGATGACGGCTTTGTCATCATCACCGCCGATAGCGCGGGCGGCATGCTGGACGTGCATGACCGCCGACCGGTGGTGTTCAACGCAGAACTGGCACGCGAATGGCTGGACCCGGCGACGCCCAGGGAACGTGCCGAGCAGATGGTGCTGCTGCAGGGGGAAGACAGTGATGCTTTCGAGTGGTACCGGGTCGACAAGGCCGTGGGTAATGTCAGGAATCAGGGGGCTGGGTTGATTGACACTTTGAAGGCATAAAACACGTATAGAAACATGGCATTTTGATTCTCCCACCGCTTGTCAAACGATGTCAGGCACTTACTTACAATTGGTGCTCTAACCCCGACTTCCCGCAGTTGCTGGAATAAGCCCAAACCTGTAGGAGCGAGCCGCCCTGAGCCGGCTCGCTCCTACAGTTACAGTGTTTCGCAAGTTGCTCAGAACTTGCGGTCAGGCTCTGACAACTCTCGGCTGTCGTCATGCTTCCACGTCTGTTCTGAATGTTTTTGCTCTTCGATTTCTTCTTCCGTCGGCTCATCCATGTCGTCTTCGGGATCCGGTTTCTTTTGCTCTGTTGCCATGGGTTCACCTCTCTTCCTGAAGGGATCGGTCATCAACTTTAAGCGTAGAACAGTTTCCCGTCCCGGGCTCACAGCCACCAACGCAGCAAAAAGAAAAAACCCATGCTCAACAGCATGCTGAGCAAGGTGTTGCGGGTGTACAGCACCAGGCCGACAGCCACCAGCGAACTGATCAGGTAGGGATTGTCCCATTGCAAGTTCAGTTGCTTGTCCGGCATGAACACGATCGGCCCGCAGATCGCCGTCAGCATGCCCGGCACGGCGAAACCGAGGAACTGCCTGGCATTGCTGCTCAACCGCAGCGGCAGTCGCGGTTCCAGGAATACATAGCGGTTGAGAAATACCAGGGCGCCCATGCCGATAATCACTGCCCAGACCATCATGTGCGCGCGCCCTGGAATTTGTTGCAGATAAACCCGGCGGTCATGCCGGCAAGGCCCGACAGCACCAGGGCCGAGCCCCATTGCCAGTAGCTGAACAGCACCGAGCAGAACAGCGAGACCGCGACACAGACCACCGTCGGCACGTTGCGCACCACCGGGGTGATCAGGGCGATGAAGGTGGCTGCGATGGAGAAGTCCAGCCCCAGGTGTTCCAGGCCCGCAATGCTACTGCCCAGCACGATGCCCGCCAGGGTGAAGAGGTTCCAGGCCACGTAGAACGTCAGGCCGACACCCAGGGCGTACCAGCGATCGAACTGCTGTTTGTCGTGCTGGCTGGTCAGGGCGAACAGTTCATCGGTGAGCAAAAAGCCCAGCCCCGCTCGCCAGCGACCCGGCAATGGCGAGATCACCGAACGCATGCTCATCCCGTAGAGCAAATGCTGGGAAGTCAGCAACAAGGTGGTCAGCAGGATCGAAAAGATCCCGGCCCCGCCCTTGAGCATGCCGATGGCCACCAGCTGCGCAGCACCGGCAAACACGATGCTCGACAAGCCCTGTCCTTGCAGGGGCGTGAGGTTAGCTTCGATGGCCATGGAACCGGCCAGCAGGCCCCAGGGTGCCGTCGCCAGAGATAACGGCATGATCGCCACGGCGCCACGCAAGAATGCGCTGCGCGGCAAGAGTGAATTGGACATAACGCTCTGCAACCAGGGAAAGACCTGAGACTGTGCCAGCAGTCACGATGGATGGCTTGAACAATCTTGCGCACTTGGGCCGCTCACAGGCTGGCGGGGCATTTTTCAGGATATTCGTGATTGACAAACAACGCGCCGGCTTTTAAAACTGGGCGCCTCATTCAGGGTGTAAGCAAAGATGTCCGCAACCTTCAATCTCGACGCTTGTGTCATTGGCTTGACTGCCAAGGCCCAAGGTTGCGTTGCGCACGCCCTCAAATCGAAGAAACAGTCGCTCATGTGACCGGGGCGCGCTGTCCCGTCAGATGAGCTGACAGGACATTGAGCGCGACGGACCACCCTCCCTTTGCTTACTTCCTTCTACGCTTCTGACGGTGACGACATCGGTCAACCATCAGGAGAAAGTGCATGTCATCGTTTCAAGGTATCTGGGTTCCCCTCGTCACACCGTTCCACAATGGCGCCATCGATTTCATCGGGTTGCGCCGGCTGGTCAGCCATCTGCTGGAACAAGGTGTCGACGGCCTGATTGTCTGTGGCACCACCGGCGAACCGGCGGCCATAGGCAAACACGAGCAGCTCGCGGTGCTCGATGCGGTGCTCGAGCAAGTGCCGGCCCGGCAGGTCGTCATGGGCCTGGCCGGCAACAACCTGATCGAGCTGCTGCACTTTCAGCAGGAGATCCTCAAGCGCCCGGTGGCCGGCCTGCTGGTGCCGCCGCCGTATTACATCCGGCCGTCCCAGGCGGGGCTCGAAGGGTTTTTCCAGACGGTCGCCGACGCGTCCAGTGTGCCGCTGATCCTGTACGACATCCCCTACCGCACCGGCGTGACCTTCGATCAGGCGACCTTGCTGAACATCGTCGCCCATGAGCGGATCGTCGCGATCAAGGACTGTGGTGGCAACCTGGGCAACACCCTGGCATTGCTGGCCAGCGGCAAGGTCGATGTGCTGTGCGGTGAAGACAACCAGATTTTCAATGCCCTGTGCCTGGGCGCCAAAGGCGCGATTGCCGCCTCGGCGCACGTCCATCCACATCTTTTCGTGGCGCTGTACCGACAGATTCGCGACAACCAGCTGGCGGCCGGCCGGGCAACCTTTTTCCAGCTTCTGCCGTTGATCCAGAGCCTGTTCATCGAGCCCAACCCGGCGCCGGTGAAAACCGCGTTGGCCCTGCAAGGCTTGATCACGGATGAGCTGCGCGCACCGATGCAACGCAGCAGCGATGCCATGGTGGCGCGACTAAAGGAGGTGCTTGGCGCACTGGGCAGTGACAATCGATAGAGCGCCAGGCACCCGCGCGAGTACCATGGAGCGATTCGACTGACGCGCCAGGGGGTCGACATGCACTACCGAATCGCCGCCGATGGCCTGATGCTGTTTCACCTGGCGTTCATTGTGTTCGTCGTGTTCGGCGGGCTGCTGGTGCTCAAATGGCCGCGCCTGATGGTGTGGCACCTGCCCGCCGCCGCCTGGGGCGTGGCGGTGGAGGTGTTCCACCTGCCTTGCCCGCTGACACACTGGGAAAACCTGATGCGCCAGGGGGCGGGGCAAACCGGTTACGGCGGTGGCTTTATCGAACATTACCTGTGGCCGATCATCTACCCGGCCGGGCTGACACCGGCCATTGAGCTGGGGTTGGGCAGCGCGGTACTGCTGGTCAATGCACTGGTTTATCTTCGATTGATCTGGCACAGGAAACGGCGGCGTCTATCGTAACCGTCAAACATGAGGGCACGGCTCATGCTGTCGACTGAAGACCTGACGCTGCTGCAAGCGATCCGCGAGACCGGCAGCCTGTCGCGGGCCGCGGCCTACCTCGGCAAGGCGCCCTCCACGGTGTCCTACGCCGCGCGGCAACTGGAAGAACGCTTCGATGCCTTGCTGTTCGATCGCCGGCGCTACCGCCTGCAACTCACCCCCGCCGGTGAATTGCTGGTCAACGAAGCGGCGCGACTGATGCAGGACGTCTCGCGCCTGACCCAACGGGTGCAGCAAGTGGCCAATGGCTGGGAAAGTCGGCTGTGGATCGTCACCGATGAACTGCTGGAATTCGAAACCCTGATCCCGGTGATCCACGAGTTCGATGCGCTGGGTTCCGGCGTACCGCTGCGCATCACCCAGGAAGTGCTCCGGGGTGTCTGGGAGGCCCTGCGTGAAGGCCGCGCCGACCTGATCATCGGTGCCACCAACGAGCCACCGGCCATCGCGTCCCTGGGCTGGATGCAACTGGGGGAAATGCAATGGGTATTTGCCGTCTCGCCCAGGCACCCGCTGGCCAAGGCCCGCGAACCGATCACCCGCGCCATGGTGGCGCAGCACCGGGCGATCGTCGTGGCAGACTCCTCCCGGGCCAGCGAAGGCAGTACCTACGGTGTCTCCGGTGGCCAATCGGTGCTGGCGGTACCGACCATGCGCGCGAAAATCCTCGCCCAGTGCGACGGCCTCGGCGTGGGCTGGCTGCCCAGGCACCGGGTCGCCTCGTTACTGGACAATGGCACGCTGGTGGAAAAGCAGATGGCCGACCCCCGCGAGCCGAACATCCTGTATGCCGGCTGGCGCGGCGACCACGACGGGCGGGCGCTGGGCTGGTGGCTGGAAAAGCTCAAGCAACCGTATCTTTGCACCCGGCTGGTACAGGGCAGCGACCGGTTTGCCTGAGCCTCAGTTGGCAATCACGCTCATGTTGCGCCCGCTGGCCTTGGCCACGTACAACGCTTTGTCGGCCGCACCGATCAGTTCTCTGGTCTGGGCATTCGACGCCGGATCGTAACCGCACACACCCACGCTGACCGTCACCTTGCCATCAGGGCTTTCAGTATGCGGCAGGCTGGCGGCCTGGACTGCATGGCGGATTTTTTCCGCCAGCAGGAATGCCCCGACGTAGTCAGTCCCCGGTAGCACCACGGCAAACTCCTCGCCGCCAAAGCGCGCAGCCAGATCGCCAGGACGCCTGATGTGCTCGGTGATGAGCCCAGCGATCTTGCGCAGGCACTCATCACCGGCCAGATGGCCATAGCGATCGTTGAACGGCTTGAAGTGATCGACATCGATCATCAACAGGGCCAGGCCCGTCATGTTGTGCCGGGCGCGGCCCATTTCCGCCTGGATGAACAGGTCGAACTGGCGGCGGTTGGCCAGGCCTGTGAGCGCGTCTTCCAGCGCCAGCAACTCAAGGTTGCGATTGAGTTCGAGCAGGCGTTCCTGAGTGCCGAGCAATTCGCCCTGGATGCGATCCTGCTTCTTCATCAACTTGATCAGGCGATAGCCGAGTACCCCCAGAACCCCGAGTAACAGCGCGACGATCCCCGCACTGAGCAAGGACTCCTGGCGCCAGCCGGCCAGCACCTCGTCCTTGTTGAGCGCGGCAAAGACGATCAGCGGATAACCCTCGACCCGGCGATAGCCCACGACCCGCTCCACGCCATCCAGGATGGACCGCACGGTAGCCGTGCCCGAACTGGCCTGTGGCAGGAGCTTGGTGAACAGCGGGCTCTTGGCCAGGCTGGTGCCGATGTCCGCCTCGTGAAACGGCCGGCGCACGATAATGCTGGCATCATCGGCGATCAGGTTGATCACGCCGTTGCGGCCCATGTCGATGCCATCGTACAGCTGCAGGAAATGACTGAGGTAGAGGGTGGCCAGCGCCACCCCGGCGAAACGCCCATCGGGGTAATTGATCCGGCGCGACACCGTCATGATCCATTCGCCGCTGGAGCGGCTCTTTATCGAAGGGCCGATGTGCGGTCCGCGGTCGGGATGATCGCGGTGATAGATGAAGTATTCGCGGTCGGAATTGTTGGCGACCCCCACCTCGGCACCGTTGGAATTGGCGATCCATTTGCCGGTTTCGTCATAGACGAACAGCCCATGCACCTGGCTCAACTCACTGCGCTGGGCGCCGAGCAGGCGTTGCAGGCGATTGAGCCGACCCGGCTCGATACCGTCGTTCTCCAGGCGATCGACCAGGGTGAACAGCAGCGTGTCGGCTTGCTTGATCGCCGCCTGGGCCTGCGAGGCCAGGGTCTGCGCAAGGTTGGACATCGCCACTTCCTTGTCATGCAGATGGTACTGGCGCGAGCTCCAGGTTTCCCAGATCACGATCACCGCCATCGACAGGCAGACGGCAATCAAGAGGGTCACGGCAGAGCGAGTCTTGAGTCGGGCGACTCCCTGCCGGTTTTGTTCCACAGGATCGTGAATGGACGGCTGCCCCATGACGTTCGCTCCTTGAATCGAATGAAAAGGCCCTTGCTGCTCCATGGGTCTAGCGTGCTGCCTGCTTTAGCGCGTCCAGCCAGGCCGGGTCCAGTCGCGTCTGCCGGATGTCGATGCCCTGCGCTTGCATCCGCGCCTGATGTTGCTCCATTTCCCGGTGCAATTGCGCATCATCGCTGGAGTTACCGTCCAGTTGGTGCATCTGGCTCAATCCCAGGTGATAGAAGCGCAACAGCTTCATCGCGTCTGGATCCCCCGCTTCCACGGCCGCCTTGAGGTGGTGCATGACGTTGGTGATGCTCATCAGGCTGCGCTTGAGTTGCCAACTGTAGACCGCCGGCGCCATCCACGCCTGGTGCCAGAACAGCTTGCGCATCAACGCGGCCATGACCAGGACGGCGGCAAACACCCCGCCGATGTTGAAGCGTAGATTGTCCCCTGAGGGCTCGCCGAACAACGTCACCGCCGCGGTGGACAGGGCCATCGCCAGCGCGAGGAAGATCAGCGCGATCATCACCGTGCTGCGCCGTGTCCGTTGCCGATAGTCGTCGGCGTTCATCGGCTGGATTTCGAACATGACGTCGGGATTCCTTGGCTTCAATGGCAAAAAAAGGGTCTCAGGGTAAAAAGACCGCGGGCCATTATCGCCTCTGCGACGGATTTAGCTATGCTGGGGCTCCTTTTCATCTATACATCATCAAAAGGAGGACATGGCGAGACCGCGCAGTTCGTGCCATCTTCTTTCATGGATACTCTCTATTCGGATGTCATTCGTTGTTTGCGCGTGAATGACATCGTTTTAAGGATCATTGAATGACCCAACGACAAGTAATCAATGCATCGGTCAGCCCGAAAGGCAGCCTGGAAACACTCTCCCAACGGGAAGTCCAGCAACTGAGCGAAGCCGGATCCGGCAGTACCTACGACATCTTCCGCCAGTGCGCCCTGGCCATCCTCAACACCGGCGCCCACGTCGATAACGCCAAGACCATCCTCGAGGCCTACAAGGACTTCGAAATCCGCATCCACCAGCAAGACCGCGGCGTACGCCTGGAACTGCTGAACGCCCCGGCCGACGCCTTCGTCGACGGCGAAATGATTGCCAGCACCCGTGAAATGCTGTTCAGCGCCCTGCGCGACATCGTCTACACCGAAAACGAACTCGACAGCCAACGCATCGACCTGAGCACCTCCCAGGGTATCAGCGACTATGTCTTCCACCTGCTGCGCAACGCCCGCACGCTGCGCCCCGGTGTCGAGCCGAAGATCGTGGTGTGCTGGGGCGGTCACTCGATCAATACCGAAGAATACAAATACACCAAGAAAGTCGGCCACGAACTGGGCCTGCGCAGCCTGGACGTGTGCACCGGTTGCGGCCCCGGCGTGATGAAAGGCCCGATGAAAGGCGCCACCATCGCCCATGCCAAACAGCGCATCCACGGCGGCCGCTACCTGGGCCTGACTGAACCTGGGATCATCGCCGCCGAGGCGCCGAACCCGATCGTCAACGAACTGGTGATCCTGCCGGACATCGAAAAGCGCCTGGAAGCCTTCGTCCGCGTCGGCCACGGCATCATCATCTTCCCAGGCGGAGCCGGTACGGCCGAGGAGTTCCTGTACCTGCTGGGCATCCTGATGCACCCGGACAACGCCGGCCTGCCCTTCCCGGTCGTCCTCACCGGCCCGAAACATGCTGCGCCTTACCTGGAACAGCTTGATGCGTTCGTCGGCGCCACCCTGGGCGCAGACGCCAAGAAGCACTACGAGATCATCATCGACGACCCGACTGAAGTCGCCCGATACATGACCCAGGGCCTCAAGGCGGTCAAGCAGTTCCGTCGCGAGCGCAACGACGCGTTCCATTTCAACTGGCTGCTGAAGATCGACGAAGGCTTCCAGCGCCCGTTCGACCCGACCCACGAGAACATGGCCAACCTCAAACTGAGCCGTGACCTGCCGGCCCACGAATTGGCCGCCAACCTGCGCCGCGCGTTCTCCGGCATCGTCGCCGGCAACGTCAAGGACAAGGGCATCCGCCTGATCGAAAAACACGGGCCATACCAGATCCGTGGCGATGCGGCCGTCATGCAGCCGCTGGATCAACTGCTCAAGGCCTTCGTCGCCCAGCACCGGATGAAACTGCCAGGTGGCGCGGCTTATGTGCCGTGTTATCAAGTGGTTGCGTAATCTCGTTAATGTAAATTGTTAGACGCGAGCCGAAGCCAATGCTTCGGCTTGCTGCTTTCAGGGAGAGGTAAATCAGATCGCACCATCGGCGCCTCTACCAACGTGGCCGTTACCGCAGGAATGGATATGTGCACCTGAAAGAGAATTGGTCGCCTGTAAGGCCGCCTTCGCTGGCAAGCCAGCGCCTACAAAATGTATCGTGGCAAAAAAAGAGGATCGACCAATGGACCACGTCAACCACATCCTGATCGTCGACGACGATCGCGAAATTCGCGAACTGGTCGGCAACTACCTGAAGAAAAACGGCCTGCGCACCACCGTGGTCGCCGATGGCCGGCACATGCGCAGCTTCCTCGAAGCCAATCAGGTCGACCTGATCGTGCTCGACATCATGTTGCCCGGCGACGACGGCCTGGTCCTGTGCCGCGAACTGCGCGCTGGCAAGCACAAAGCCACGCCGATCCTGATGCTCACCGCACGCAACGACGAAACCGACCGTATCCTCGGCCTGGAAATGGGCGCCGACGACTACCTGACCAAACCCTTCGCCGCCCGCGAACTGCTGGCGCGGATCAACGCCGTATTGCGCCGCACCCGCATGCTGCCACCCAACCTGCTGGTCAGCGAAAGCGGGCGCATGCTCGGCTTTGGCCACTGGCGCCTGGACACCACCGCCCGTCACCTGCTGGACCAGGACGGTACCCTGGTGGCCCTCAGTGGCGCCGAATACCGCCTGCTGCGGGTGTTCCTCGATCACCCGCAACGGGTGCTGAGCCGCGACCAATTGCTCAACCTGACCCAGGGCCGCGACGCCGACCTGTTCGACCGCTCGATCGACTTGCTGGTCAGCCGCCTGCGCCAACGGCTCAAGGACGACTCGCGGGAATCGACCTACATCAAGACCGTGCGCAGCGAGGGCTACGTGTTCTCCTACCCGGTGGAAATGCTTGATGCCCAGGCCTGAATGGCACGATCGCGCCTGCGACCGATACCGCAAGGAAGATCGACACGCTCGATAACGACTATGCGCGAGGGTGTTTTTTCATCGCGATGCTCCAGCACTACAGTGGCCACATCTTCTCCCCACGCTCTGGAGCAACAATATGAAAAGCCTCATTGGTCTCGGCTTCGCCCTTTCGGTGCTTGGCGCCACTAGCGCCATCGCCGCCCCTCACGCCACTACGCCACTCGTTGCAGCGGCGAAAGTCAGCCAACCGGCCACACTCAACGTGATCACCGTCAGCGCTGACCAAAAAGACAAACTCTACGTCGCGGAAAACCGCCCTGAGTTCGGCTCCAAATATCAGCGCTATTGATCAACGGCCTTGGGCTGCCTGAAACAAGGCTGCGATCTTCTGATCGTTCCCACGCTCTGCGTGGGAATGCCACCAGGGACGCTCCGCGTTCCACTGACGACGCATGACATGAGCCATGCGCAACGGTGACGCGGAGCGTCACAGGATGCATTCCCACGCAGAGCGTGGGAACGATCATTTGGGTGCCCCGTTAAACCACGATGGCTTCAGTGAACAGCGTTGCGCCAATGCGGGGTTTCTTCATTTTTGCGACGTTCAGGCTGTTACCAGACGCACAGCCAACGCCTTGGCCTGACTGGCCACGTCCGTCACGGCGGTGCTTTCCCACCACACCCCGCGCAACGGTGGGCCCATGGCAAACAACCGGCTGGCAGCCTGGCCGTCGGCATCCAGCACTGCACCGTCGACCTCGGCGGCAATCCCCAGCGCCAGGTGTCCCGGGCGAATCAGCCCGCGCGCCAGCAATTGCCGGGGCAACGGACGCGCCACCCGTCGCCAGTCATATTCGATACCGCTGGAGTTGATCAACGCCGCGCCATTGACGACAACCGCTTGCGTTTCACCCCGCCGGCGAATTCGAATACTCACCTCATTGCCCGACGAAGGCTCAAGCCCTTTGAATGACGCCGCCTGAATGCGCAACCGCCCCTCCCCGTGCAGGCGCTCCACCAGTTCGGCGCTCAACGGTGGCGAGCGGTGATGATGACTTTCCCACCACGGCCGAACATGGCGCACGAATTGCCGGCGCTGTACGTCGCTGGCCTGATTCCACAAACGCCCGATGTGCGCCCGCACCGTGTCCAGCGGTGCCTGCCAGTCAATGCCCTGGGCGATGGCGTCGCGGCAATGCCGGCGCAACTCTCGCACCAGCTGGCGTGGCGTTCGAATGCTGTGATCCTCGGCCAAAAAATCCACCCAGGCCGGTGGTTGGCGCCGCACATGGGGCAGCAGGCCGTGTCGGGAAAACACTTCGATCGGCCCGCGATGCCCGGCCTGTTCCAGCGACACCACGGCATCGACCATGGTCAGCCCCGAGCCGATGATCAGCACCGTCGAGTGCGGATCGAGCTGACGCATCGCCGCCACATCCCACGGGTCAAGTGCCGCCGCGTTCAAGCCACTGGATTCGGTCTGCGGCGTGCGCGCGGCCGGGAACATCCCCGTGGCGAGCACGGCATAAGTACCCTGCAATTGCTGGCCGTCACTCAAGCTCAAGCGCACCGACTGCGCATCGGTTTGCAGGTCAACCACCTCGGCTTGCACATGCTCGACCGTTGAGCCATTCAACACCCCCACTGCTTGCGCCTCGGCCAGGCGCTGCTGCACGTACAGGCCGAAAATCCCCCGTGGCGGGAACAGCTCACTGATCGGTACATGCTGCTCATCCGACTCCGGCCAGCCGCCGGCCGCAATGTAGTCGGTCAGCCATTGGGTCAGGTCATCGGCGTTGTCCGGGTCGACACTCATGCGCGCCGCGTTGCCGTTGAGCGTATGCCCCAGCTCCACGGCGCTGTAGGCCTCGCCGCGCCCCAGCTCGGCGCGCGGTTCGATCACCAACACCTGGCGCTTGCCCGGCAGACGCAACAGTTGCGCCGCCAGCATCGCGCCGCTGAGGCCGCCGCCGATGATCAGGATGTCCGCGTGACGGATGACGTCGGCCGCCTGTCCGTTTTGGGTTTCACTCATGCCGTTCTCACTGCTCAGTGTTTACCTAGATAGAAGTCATGCAGATCGCCCCGGGCCAGCAACGCGCTGGACATAGCCGTGGAAGCGTACTTGAACGCCACATTAATGTTTTGCTCGGCAATCAGGAAGCTCACCTGTGCCTCGCGGTTGAGCCGGGCGACGATCTCGAAAATTTCCTGGACGATAATAGGCGCCAAACCCATGGAAGGTTCGTCGAGCAGTACCAAAGTAGGACGCGTCATCAACGCCCGGCCTGGGTCTTGCGCTTGGTTTTCAGGCGCGGGAACCAGGCTTAGATGCGCTCCAGGTCCCGGGCCATGTCCTGGCGACTCAAGCCGCGGACGAAGCCGCCACTGCGCAGGTTGTCTTGCAATGCCGGCTGCAACGGGCGGACTTGCGCCCAATGGCGCAATTGCTCAGCGCCTTGGGCGCGCTGACCTGCCATTCCCTGGTATCCGCAATCGGCGGACGCTTGAGTTCGTGCACGCTCATGGGTTGACCTCCTGTTCATGGGCAATGTGGGAGCGAGCTTGCTCGCGAAGCTGTCAGGATCGTTCCCACGCTGTGGACTGACCCCAAAAAGTTGGACGATCGTAAATCTATACCTGAACAGATTGAGTCCTGTATTCAACAGGGCTCAGTCCGTTTAGCTTCAGCTTGATGCGTCGGTGATTGTAATAGTGGATGTAGTCCACTAGACCAGCGCCATCGGCGGGATCAGTTGCAGCGGGTCGTTGACCGGCACCTGGGCCGCCTGGCGGATCGCCGCATCGCCGTTGCCGTTGTAGACGTCATAGATACCGAGCACATCGGCGATGAACAACCCGTCAAACTTGCCGCGTTCGAGGATTTTTGCCAGGTCGGTCCAGTATTCCAGGTCTTTGTACTGCCACGAACGATCCCGCGGATGTGCCCACAACCCCGGCGACTGATGGCCGACGCAGTTCATGTCGAAAGCATTGAGACGAATTTCACGGGCCATCAAACGGCTCCCTTGATTGATGTGTGCAAGCTGGGTGGGTGAATGCCGTTGAGGCGAAAGTTGCCCCGAAACGCGCCACGAGCGTGTGGCCGACGGCAATCGCGTCCGCATCCAAGCGGATCACATGGGCAGGGCTCCCATTGGCCGAGCGGGGGGATGGGGCTTTGGCTGTCATGGGCCGACTCCGGGTTCTGGGTGAATGCACCAGAGCTTTTGCAGGAGTTGTGCCTGAAATCTAATTCGTTAATTTTCAATGAGTTAACGAATTATTAGAGAATAATTTTTAGCTTCAGAACAGCAAAGTGTCTATTCACTGTTGATCGGCCAACAGTTCAGATCACCACATTGCGCACAAAGCGCACCGCCACGTCTCCCTCGTTGCGATAGGAATGGGGCTGGTTGCTGGCGAACATGAAGAACTCGCCGGCGGCGATCCTGTGCGGCACGTCGCCGACCATCAGCGTCAGGCAGCCTTCGAAGACGTAGAACTGTTCGCTCCAGCCTTCGGCATCCGGCTCCGACGGGTAATGCTCGCCAGGTTCCAGGCGCCATTCCCAGAGTTCGACTTCGCGGGTGGCATTGGCCTTGGCCAGCAGCACCGCCTTGCTGCCGGGAATGGTACCGGCCCAGGCCAGCTCGTTGATGCGGCTGTGGTCGCGCACATCAGGGGCCTGGATCAGGTCGCTGAAGGCCACGTCCAGCGCTTCGGCCACACGGTCGAGGGTGGTCAGGCTGACGTTCTTTTCGCCGGCCTCGATCGCCACCAGCATCCGGCGACTGACACCGGATTTTTCCGCCAACGCGGTCTGGCTCATATCGGCGGCATGGCGCAAACGCCGAATATTCTGGCTGACATGCTGCAGGACCGAAGCCCGGGGCGAGGAATCTTTGTGCACTATATTGCTCACTTGATGGTGTTGCGCAGTATACTGCCCAACTTCGGGCGCATTGTGCGTCCCCCTCAAATAGTGTGCAAGATCATGACGTCGGTGAACTCCTCCCAGGCTCCCTCCCGTTTCCTGCGGCTCAGCAAGGCCGAGTGCGTGCTGGTGTTGATCACCATGGTCTGGGGCGGGACCTTTTTGCTGGTCCAGCATGCGATGACCGTCAGCGGCCCGATGTTTTTCGTCGGCCTGCGCTTCGCCGCCGCCGCAATCATCGTCGCCCTGTTTTCCTGGCGCAGCCTGCGGCAATTGACCTTGTTCGAACTCAAGGCCGGCGCCTTCATCGGCGTGGCGATCATGCTTGGCTACGGCCTGCAGACGGTGGGGTTGCAGAGCATTCCCAGCAGCCAGTCGGCGTTCATTACCGCGTTGTACGTGCCCTTTGTACCGTTGCTGCAATGGCTGGTGTTGGGTCGTCGACCGGGGCTGATGCCGAGTATTGGCATCATGCTGGCGTTTACCGGGTTGATGCTGCTGTCAGGGCCTTCCGGTGCGGCGTTGAATTTCAGCCCCGGTGAAATCGCAACATTGATCAGCGCCATTGCCATTGCGGCGGAGATCATTCTGATCAGCAACTTTGCCGGCCAGGTCGATGTGAAGCGAGTGACCGTGGTGCAATTGGCGGTCACGTCGCTGCTGTCGTTCCTGATGGTGGTGCCGACCCAGGAGCACATTCCGGATTTCTCCTGGTTGCTGTTGTGCAGTGCCTTGGGGCTGGGCGCGGCGAGTGCGGCGATCCAGGTGGCGATGAACTGGGCGCAGAAGAGTGTTTCGCCGACCCGGGCCACATTGATCTACGCCGGTGAGCCGGTGTGGGCCGGGATTGTCGGGCGGATCGCCGGGGAGCGGTTGCCGGCGATTGCGTTGGTCGGTGCGGGGTTGATCGTGGCGGCGGTGATTGTCAGTGAGTTGAAGACCAAGGGTAAGGCGGCTCTTGAAATCGAGGACGATCTGAACCGCGAAGCCGAGCACTGATCGTTCCCACGCGCAGCAAAGGAATGCAGCCCGGGACGCTCCGCGCGTCCCCAAAGCGTGTCGCAGAGCGTCACAAGAGGCGTTCCCACGCAGAGCGTGGGAACGATCGGGTGTGGCTGGAAACAACATTGAACAAGACTTTTCCGCCTACCTTGTAGGATTCTGCGACAGCTTGGCGTTTGGTGATCCGGGAGCTGGCACGTATGATGCTTCACAAACTTCCGCAGATTAGAAGCCTATGTCCCTGATAGTTCTACTGCTTCTGCCTTTCATAGGCAGCTGTCTGGCAGCGGGGCTGCCACACAACGCGCGAAATACCGAATCACTTCTGGCTGGCCTGGTTGCCTTGATCGGCTCCGTCCAGGTCGCCCTCCTGTACCCGCAAATCGCCCATGGCGGCGTCATCCGCGAAGAGTTTTTCTGGCTGCCGAGCCTTGGCCTGAACTTCGTCCTGCGCATGGACGGCTTCGCCTGGCTGTTCTCGATGCTGGTGCTGGGCATCGGCACCCTGGTGTCGCTGTACGCCCGCTACTACATGTCGCCGGACGATCCGGTGCCGCGTTTCTTCGCGTTTTTCCTGGCGTTCATGGGTGCCATGCTCGGGCTGGTGATCTCCGGCAACCTGATCCAGATCGTGTTTTTCTGGGAGCTGACCAGCCTCTTCTCGTTCCTGCTGATCGGCTATTGGCACCACCGCGCCGACGCCCGACGCGGCGCCTACATGGCGCTGATGGTCACCGGCGCGGGCGGCCTGTGCCTGCTGGCGGGGGTCATGCTGCTTGGCCATGTGGTGGGCAGCTATGACCTGGACAAGGTCCTGGCCGCCGGCGAGCTGATTCGCGCACATGCCCTCTACCCCATCCTGTTGCCCCTGATCCTGATCGGCGCGCTGAGCAAAAGCGCGCAATTCCCCTTCCACTTCTGGCTGCCCCACGCCATGGCCGCGCCGACACCGGTTTCGGCCTATCTGCACTCGGCGACCATGGTCAAGGCCGGGGTGTTCCTGCTGGCCCGGCTATGGCCGTCGCTCTCGGGCAGTGAAGAATGGTTTTACATCGTCAGTGGTGCCGGCGCCGCCACCCTGTTGCTCGGCGCTTATTGCGCGATGTTCCAGAACGACCTCAAGGGCCTGCTGGCGTACTCGACCATCAGCCACCTGGGCCTGATCACCCTGCTGCTGGGCCTGAACAGCCCGCTGGCCGCCGTGGCCGCGGTGTTCCACATCCTCAACCATGCCACGTTCAAGGCCTCGCTGTTCATGGCCGCCGGGATCATCGACCACGAAAGTGGCACCCGCGACATCCGCAAGCTGAGCGGCCTGTACAAGCTGATGCCGTTTACCGCCACCCTGGCCATGGTCGCCAGTGCCTCGATGGCCGGCGTGCCCCTGCTCAACGGTTTCCTGTCCAAGGAAATGTTCTTCGCCGAGACCGTGTTCATCAACGCCACGGCCTGGATCGAAGCCACCCTGCCGATCGTCGCGACCATCGCCGGGACCTTCAGTGTCGCCTACTCCCTGCGCTTCACCGTTGACGTGTTCTTCGGCCCGACCGCCACCGACCTGCCCCACACCCCGCACGAACCACCGCGCTGGATGCGCGCGCCGGTCGAGTTGCTGGTGTTCGCCTGCCTGGTGGTCGGGATCTTCCCGGCGCAAGTGGTCGGCCCATTGCTCGCCGCGGCCGCGCAACCGGTCGTGGGCGGCACCTTGCCCGAGTACAGCCTGGCGATCTGGCACGGCTTGAACGCGCCGATGATCATGAGCCTGATTGCCATGTCCGGCGGTATCCTGCTGTACCTGCTGTTGCGCAAGCAGCTCAAGCACGGGCGCTTCCACTACCCGCCGCTGATTGGCCGCTTCAACGGCAAGCGCCTGTTCGAACGCAGCCTGGTGCTGATGATGCGCCTGGCCCGACGCCTGGAACCGCTGATCAGCACCCGGCGCCTGCAGATGCAATTGTTCCTGATGGTACTCGCCGCGGTCCTGGCCGGGTTGATCCCGATGCTGCACAGCAGCCTGCACTGGGGCGACCGGCCAAAGATTCCGGGCTCGATCGTGTTCGTCATCCTCTGGCTGCTGGCGATTGCCTGCGCCCTCGGCGCCGCGTACCAGGCCAAATACCATCGTCTGGCCGCCCTGACCATGGTCAGCGTCTGCGGCCTGATGACCTGCGTGACCTTCGTCTGGTTCTCGGCTCCGGACCTGGCATTGACGCAACTGGTGGTCGAAGTGGTGACCACGGTGCTGATCCTGTTGGGCCTGCGCTGGCTGCCACGGCGGATCGAAGAGGTTTCGCCGCTGCCGAGCAGCCTGCGCAAGGCGCGCATCCGCCGTATCCGCGACTTGCTGCTGTCGGCCGTGGTCGGCGGCGGCATGGCCTTGCTGGCCTATGCGATGCTGACCCGGCAGACGCCGAACGTCATTTCCTCGTTCTACCTGAGCCGCGCCCTGCCCGAAGGCGGCGGTAGCAACGTGGTCAACGTGATGCTCGTGGACTTCCGCGGCTTCGACACCCTGGGTGAAATCACCGTGCTGGTAGCGGTGGCCCTGACCGTGTTCGCCCTGCTGCGGCGCTTCCGTCCGCCGAAGGAAAGCCTGCAGTTGCCGGCCCAGCAGCGCTTGCTCGCGCCCGACGTGGTCACCGACCTGGTCAACCCGCGTCACGCCAGCGACACCGCGCTCGGCTTCATGATGGTCCCGGCGGTGCTGGTGCGCCTGCTGCTGCCGATTGCCCTGGTGGTGTCGTTCTACCTGTTCATGCGCGGGCACAACCAGCCGGGCGGCGGCTTTGTCGCGGGCCTGGTGATGTCGGTAGCGTTCATCCTGCAATACATGGTCGCCGGCACCCAGTGGGTCGAAGCGCAAATGAGCCTGCGACCGCTGCGCTGGATGAGCGTCGGCCTGCTGTTCGCTACCGTCACAGGCCTCGGTGCGATGGTCGCCGGCTATCCGTTCCTGACCACCCACACCTGGCATTTCGACCTGCCGCTGCTGGGCGACATTCACCTGGCCAGTGCGTTGTTCTTTGACGTCGGCGTATACGCCGTGGTGGTCGGTTCGACGCTGTTGATCCTCACCGCCCTCGCCCACCAATCGGTGCGAGGTCACAAGACCGCGGCCCAGCCCAAACTTGCCGTCATCAAGGAGGCTGTCTGATGGAAGAAGTCATCGCCATCGCCATCGGCGTCCTGGCCGCGTCCGGCGTCTGGCTGATCCTGCGTCCGCGGACGTTCCAGGTGGTCATGGGCCTGTGCCTGCTGTCGTATGGCGTCAACCTGTTCATCTTCAGCATGGGCAGCCTGTTCATCGGCAAGGAGCCGATCATCAAGGACGGCGTGCCCCAGGATCTGCTGCACTACACCGACCCCCTGCCGCAAGCGCTGGTGTTGACCGCCATCGTCATCAGCTTCGCGATGACCGCGCTGTTCCTGGTGGTCTTGCTGGCTTCGCGCGGCCTGACCGGCACCGACCATGTGGATGGCCGGGAGCCTAAAGAATGAATCCAATGTCGCACCTGATCGCCGCGCCCATCCTGCTGCCGCTGCTGACCGCCGCGATCATGCTGATGCTTGGCGAGAAACATCGCCCGCTGAAAGCCAAGATCAACCTGTTCTCCAGCCTGCTGGGGCTGGGGATTTCAGTTTTGCTATTGCAATGGACGCAAACCACCGGCGTCCCGGGCTCCATTGGCGTGTACCTGCCGGGCAACTGGCAAGTGCCGTTCGGCCTGGTGCTGGTGGTCGATCGCCTGTCGGCGCTGATGCTGGTGCTGACAGGCATCATTGGCGTCTGCGCGTTGCTGTTTGCCATGGCCCGTTGGGACAGCGCTGGTTCAAGCTTCCACGCGCTGTTCCAGATCCAGTTGATGGGCCTGTACGGCGCCTTCCTGACGGCGGACCTGTTCAACCTGTTCGTGTTTTTCGAAGTGCTGCTGGCCGCGTCCTACGGCCTGATGCTGCATGGCTCGGGTCGGGCGCGGGTGTCTTCGGGGCTGCATTACATCTCGATCAACCTGCTGGCCTCGACCCTGTTCCTGATTGGCGCGGCGCTGATCTACGGCGTCACCGGCACGCTGAACATGGCCGACCTGGCGCTGAAAATTCCCTTGGTGCCGGAGGCCGATCGCGGCCTGCTGCACGCGGGCGCGGGCATTCTGGCGGTGGCGTTCCTGGCCAAGGCCGGAATGTGGCCGCTGAATTTCTGGCTGGTGCCGGCGTACTCCTCGGCCAGCGCGCCGGTGGCGGCGATGTTCGCGATCATGACCAAGGTCGGCATCTACACCTTGCTGCGCCTGTGGACCCTGCTGTTTTCCGGCCAGGCTGGCGCCTCGGCGTACTTCGGTGGTGACTGGCTGATCTACGGCGGCATGGCCACCATCGTCTGCGCGGCACTGGCGATCCTCGCGGCCCAACGCCTGGAGCGCATGGCCAGCCTGAGCATCCTGGTGTCGGCGGGGATCCTGCTGGCGGCGATCGGGTTCGGCCAGCCCAACCTGATCGGTGCGGCGCTGTTCTATGTGGTCAGCTCGACCCTGGCCCTGAGCGCGCTGTTCCTGCTGGCGGAGCTGATCGAACGCTCGCGCTCGGCCAACGAAATGCCCTTGGAAGATGAAAACGAAATGCTGCCCCGGCCGCTGGAATCGTTGCATCCAGTCAAGGGCATCAACCTCGACGACGACCAGAAAGCCGTGGTCGGCCAAGTGATTCCCTGGACCATGGCGTTCCTCGGCTTGAGCTTCATCGCCTGCGCCCTTTTGATCGTCGGCATGCCACCGCTCTCCGGGTTCATCGGCAAGCTCGGCCTGCTCAGCGCCCTGCTCAACCCGATGGGCCTGGGCAACGCCGGTGATGCGCCGGTATCGAATGCCGCATGGGGCTTGCTGGCGCTGCTGATCCTCTCGGGCCTGGCCTCATTGATCGCCTTTTCCCGCGTGGGCATCCAGCGTTTCTGGACGCCGGCAGAACGCCCCTCCCCCGTGCTCCGACGCCTGGAGTGCGTGCCGATTTTCGCGCTGCTGGGCTTGTGCATCCTGCTCACGCTCAAGGCCGAACCGCTGCTGCGTTACACCCAGGCGGCCGCCAACGCCTTGAACAACCCGCAGCAGTATGTGATGGCCGTTCTCGGCACCCGTGTGGTCCCAGGTCCGCAAGCCAGTGCAGCGCTGCTGGAGGTGCAACCATGAAGCGCCTGCTGCCTGCGCCATGGCTGTCGCTGGCCCTGTGGTTGTTGTGGTTGCTGCTGAACCTGTCGCTCAGCCCCGGCAACCTGCTGCTGGGCGCCCTGCTGGGGTTTTGCGCGCCCTTGATGATGCGCAAGCTGCGCCCGCTGCCGATCCGCATTCGGCGGCCCGGGGTGATCCTGCGCCTGTTCCTGCTGGTCGGTCGCGATGTGCTGGTGTCCAACCTGGTGGTCGCCTGGGGTGTACTCAATGCCGGCCGCCGGCCGCCGCGCTCGGGGTTCGTCAAGGTGCCACTGGACCTGCGCGACGCCAACGGCCTGGCCGCGCTGTCGATGATCTGCACGGTGGTCCCCGGCACGGTCTGGTCGGAACTGGCGCTGGACCGCAGCATCCTGTTGCTGCACGTCTTCGACCTGGATGACGAAGTGCTGTTCATCCAGCACTTCAAGGCGACCTACGAGCGCCCCCTGATGGAGATTTTCGAATGAGCAGCCTGCTGTCCAACGCGATCCTGCTGAGCCTGTTTCTGTTTTGCGTGGCGATGATCCTGACCCTGATCCGCCTGTTCAAGGGCCCATCGGCCCAGGACCGGGTCCTGGCCCTGGACTACCTGTACATCGTGGCGATGCTGATGATGCTGACGCTGGGCATTCGCTATGCCAGTGACACTTACTTCGAGGCGGCGTTACTGATTGCGCTGTTCGGTTTCGTCGGCTCGTTCGCCCTGGCGAAATTCCTTCTGCGCGGCGAGGTGATCGAATGAGTGCGCCCTTGTCCCTGTGGGTGGAAATACCCGTGGTCATCCTGCTGGTGCTCGGCAGCCTGTTTGCCCTGGTGGGCGCCATTGGCCTGTTGCGCATGAAGGATTACTTCCAGCGCATGCACCCTCCGGCCCTGGCCTCGACCTTGGGCGCATGGTGCGTGGCCCTGGCCTCGATCATCTTCTTTTCAGCCCTCAAGTCCGGGCCGGTCCTTCACGCCTGGCTGATACCGATCCTGCTGGCGATCACCGTACCGGTGACCACCTTGTTGCTGGCCCGGGCGGCTTTGTTTCGCAAACGCATGGCCGGGGATGATGTGCCGGCGGAGGTTTCGAGTCGGCGTACGGAGAGTGGGGGCTGATTGAAAGATCGCAGTCTGCGTTGATGGAGTACATAGCCATTCCTGCGGTAACGGCCACTTAGGGTTTCGCCCTTACGGCGACTCACTTTTCCAAACGCCGGAGTGCCGGCCCAGCGAAAAGTAAGCAAAAGGCTTTGCCCCACCACTCGGTGCCTCGCTGTGGCTCGGCATGCCATAACGAAGGCATTGCTCCGTGGGTCGCCCAGATCAAAAGCCAAAGCGAGGCGGCCTGACAGCCGACCTGATTTCAAGTGAACACGTGATCGTTCCCACGCTCTGCGTAGGAATGCATCCTGTGACGCTCCGCGTCACCGTTGCGCAGGGCTCACTTCATGCGTCGACAGCGGAACGCGGAGCGTCCCTGGCGGCATTCCTTTGCGGCGCGTGGGAACGATCACATCGCGGACACACCTGGAATGAGGTCGGCTGTCAGGACGCCTTCGCCGGCAAGCCTGGCTCCTACAGTGGAGGATCGGGGGTATCCGCCCGCACCGAGGCGTCAAAGAGAAGCAGGTTGCGATCTTTTGATTCTAGACCCAGGCCACCGCCAACAACCCAGCCCCCAGTACCACGCACAAGGGCGAATGAACCCAAGTGTCCCAGTAGGCAAACCGCGACCCCTTGACCTCCTTGAAAAACCCCACCAGCTCCGAATCGCCAATCGCCCGGGCGAACAGCAATAGCGCAATGGCGCTGATCACCCACTGCAACCCTCGATGATCCACCTGCGGCAGCCACCAGCCAACCCGCAAGCACACCAATAGGGCAATGATCAGCAACGCTGCCGCCACCAGCATCGTCATCCAGCCACGGGGCTTGAAGGCCGGCTGCAACCGCGCACCGCCCTCCACCGGCACCTGCGGCACGACTGCCACGGCGGCCCATTCACCACCCAACGCCCAATACACGTGCACCAGAGCGATCGCCGCAATTACCGTCGCCAGCCATTGAGCCAACACGAAGGTCATGGTCTGAAATCCTTGAAAGGGATTTGAACAGACTCATCCTAGTCGGCTTTTTTTGCCATGCACGCCACGACGCCAGCGACCCGACCAACGCAACACATGGGCCATTTTTGCAGCCGGCATCTACAGGGAGGCAGACACCTTGTCCGCGATCTCCTTGGGCAACCAGGCCTTCCAGACTTCTGGATGCGCCTTCATGAACGCTTCGGCGGCCTGACGCGGTGGTGTGTGTTTTTCACTCATGTCGGCCAGCGCCCGGTTCAGCGGGTCGATGGGGAAATCGACCTTGGCGAAGAACTCGGCGATCTGCGGGTACTGCTTCTGGAACGGCGTGGACACGCCGATGGACAGCTTCGAAGGCAGCGAACGGGTCGGTTGCGGATTGGGGTTGTCAGCGTCGGTCAGAGTCTTCCAGGCCTGCGCATCGAAGGGCGGCTCCTCCAGCTGGATCAACTTGAAGCGACCGAGCAGCGGCGTGGGCGACCAGTAATAGAACAGCACCGGTTTGCCCCGGCGAATCGACGAGCTGATCTCTGCATCCAGCGCCGCGCCCGAACCGCTGCGAAAATTCACAAAGCTGTCATCGAGCCCGTAGGCCTTGAGCTTCTGCTTGTTGACCACTTCCGAGGTCCAGCCAATGGGGCTGTTTAGGAAGCGTCCCTTGTTCGGGGCTTCCGGGTCCTTGAACACGTCCTTGTACCTGGGCAGGTCGGTGACACTGCGCAAGTCCGGCGCCAACGCCTTGATGCCCCTGGCCGGGTCGCCCTTGATCACGTACTCCGGCACCCACCAGCCTTCGGTGGCGCCCTTGACCGTGTCGCCCAGGCTCACGACCTTGCCTTCGGCCTCCGCCTTGACCCAGACCGGGCTGCGCCCCGCCCACTCTTCGCCAATGACCTGGATGTCATTGTTGGCCAGGGCGGTTTCCAGGGTGATGGTAGTGCCCGGCAAGGTGTCGGTCGGCAGCCCGTAGCCCTTTTCGACGATGATCCGCAGGACATCGGTGATCAGGCTGCCGCTTTCCCAGTTGAGGTCGGCGAAGTGGATCGGGGTGCTGGCAGCGAGCACCGGAACGGGTGACGCCAACAGTCCGAACGTGGCCACGACAGCGGCCAGCAACCGGCGAATGCCTTTCATGCTTGTGCACCTCGTGCTGTTCACAGCAATAGCAGGATGGCCTGGCAGAAGACCGCGAAGCCTCTGAATACTCAGTCAACTGACTGTAGTAGAGGTTCCTGCTTTCGAGGGACGCAGATCAGCTTTCACCCATTGCCTGCAGAAGGGCCAGCTCTCTCCTGACCATGCTGGCGTATGCCGCAGGTCGCAACGCGTAGATCTGCGAGGCCACCCAGTTCAACCAGGCACCCTGTAAAACAGCCTTGTGCTCAAACAGACGCAGGGCTTCGGCTTGCGCACTGGCCTGGTGCTGCTGGTGGAAATCGGCGCGGGGCAGGTCCACTACTCACTGGCCTTGAACGTCACCAGTTCACCCTTGCGCCACTTGGCGGCCTTGCCGGTCACGGCCTTGAGGGTTTTGGTCAGGCCTTCCTGCAGTTGTTGGTGGGCGGCGAACACCGTCACCACGCTGTGGCCTTCCTTGAACAGGATGGCCTGGCCGTCGGCGGTGGTCACGAAGGCGTAGTCGCCCAGGCCGTAGACGGTCAGTTTGATATCGCGGAACTTGATTTCCAGTTTGCCGCCTTCGCGGCTGGGCAACACCGACGCGCTGAAATGATCGCCGACCTTGAGCTTGAGCCCCGGTTTATCGTCCACCACCAGCGCTGATTCGGTGTCGATCTCGGCAATGTAAATGCCTTCAGCGTTCTGTTCGGTAATGTAAACGAAACGTGACTGAAACTGTTTAACCAGCTTTGCGCGCAAATCACCTAGCACGAACAAAGCATGCATATCGAGATTACTTACTGCCAAGGAACCATCCCCACATCTGAAAATGACGCCGCACGCGAAAAAAGCGCACGGCCAAAAAAGCGGCAATGCCGAGGTGAAGCCAGATAACCCGGGTTGAGATCCTGGATGCGCAGAGCGCTCATCCCTCTCGGGGGTTTGAGCAGATTACTGGATGCCGCTCATATCGTCTCGCCCAGCGTTCGACACAGGCTGAAGGAAAACGCCCTTGGAACGGCCAGAGAAATACGGACTATCAACTTTAGGGAAAAAACTCTTATAAAAAAGCACTTTTCTTACATATCGCACGCCAGAAATTGCTTTAGATAAGCCTTGTCCATCCACCAGTGACGCTGATTCTAGAGCAGCGATGCTCACCGAGACTACCCATGACGACGTACATTACGTCGGCAAACCCAAGAAAAGGACTTCATATGTGCACACTGACACACTTTGCCCATCCCCAGGCATCTTACTCCAACACCCCTCCTTCCCTGCACCCCGCGGTGTTTCTTGCTACCGAAGCCGCCCCTCGGGCTCCTTCGCCGCCACGATTTCACGTGGTCTTGGCGGGCAACGCGTTCTTTCATATCAAGGAAACTTCCACTGGGCACGTAAGAGGTTTCCGCGGCGATCATAACCAGGCCTGCGCCCTCGCCCGGGCACTTGAGTCACGTATGTGACACTTTCGTCCCGTTTTCCCTGGCAGGTTTCGCCAGGCCTGCGACTTTACTCAGCCGCAGGCAGGCAACTGCTGCCATACTGCCCGACCAATCAAACGCGCCTTCCCGTGGCGGGCGCGTTAAACAACAATATTTTTCATGGGAAGGCCACAACGTGACGGAATTTGATATCGGCGAGTTTTTCATCCGGGGCGAAGCCAGAGAGATCGACGGCGAGTTCCAGGCCGTGATCGTGATGCGCGCCAAGCCGCCGCTGAAAACCGTGACCTATCATCAGGTCGAGAAAGATCGCTGGTTCAAGTCCTCCGACATCGCCGCCCTCGCCGCACAGCAATCGGCCAAGGAACTGAAGGCTGCCGTCGATGCAGGCGCCTTGAAAACCTGATACGCGGATTTGCGGTCTATGCTCACTGCTGCGTTTGCACATCGTTTTCGAACTTACTGAAGCGAGGCTCTCTCAGATGTAACAGAGACGTCCTTCATCTCTCTCATTCGACGCGACCGATGACCTGCCAGGAGATCAAGATGGAATTACCGACCCACGACTTGAAAGGCTTGTTCGACCAGCTCGGCCTGGATTCCAGCCAGAAAGCCATTGACGATTTCATTGCCAGCCATTCCCCCCTGCCCCACGACAAGAAACTCATCGATGCCGAGTTCTGGACCTCCCAACAGGCAGGCTTCCTCAAGGAACAACTGCGTGAAGACGCCGACTGGGCACGGGTGGTCGACGACCTGAACCTGCGCATGCATCAGCGTCACTAGCCTCAGGCACAGTGCAGGTTGCCTGGCGTTTCGGCGCGCAATTGCGCCAACCAGGCAGCCTTGCACTCTTCAGCTTCATGGCGACTGGAGTACGCCGTGCCACGGCGTTCGCCATTGAGCAGCACCACCCAGCAGATGCATTGCCCCAACGCCCGCAGATTGGCGGGTACTCCACTGCCGATCATGACCGCGACATCAACCTTACTGTGCATGTTGCGCCTCGAATTCCGTTAGCAACCTAACTAATACAGATATGGTAACGACTTCACAGGCGCGAAAACAATATCGACTTTGTACAGCTTAGTTACCTCAATTGTAATAATCGCCAGCCATCATCGAGGGTTTTCCGGCTTGTACCCCAAGCGTAATCCACCCCAATGACGCCCCTTGAGCATGATCGGCACCGACAGGTCGTGCATCAACTCGCCGGTGTCACGGGTGTAGGTTTGCAACAGCACGGCCTGCTGATGGCTGCCACAGCGGATCCCCGTGCGGTCCGTGAACTTGCGTTTGCTGCGGTTGTTCAGCGTATCGCGCTGTATGTCGCCGGTCAGTGGCTGGCTGAACGTTTTGTTATGCGTCGGCACATAACCCTGCTGGGTGCAGGCGATGGCGAACACCAGGCCTTCGTGGCGTGGCAGCAGCGGCTCCTGGATTGCTGGCAAGACCTGATCGGTGTAACGATCGAAACGCGTCCGGTATTTGGCCGGGTGGGTATCGGGGATTGCCTGGTACTGGCGGTCGAACAGGTCTTCGAGGCTGATGAGCCCTGCATCGATATCCGCCTCGAAACGCGCCGCAATCTGGCTCGCGCCTTCCCGGGCCAGGTCGTAGATCCGCTGGTGGTAGTCATCCAGGCCGACTTCGGCGAGGCGCTCGCTGATGGTCTCGGCCTGGCCTTCCATCTGCACCGCTGCCAGGGCCAGGCGCTGGGTCTGTTGGTCACTGATTGCGAGGTCGCTGCGCATCTGCTCGATAGCGTGAAACAGGCTATCGAGTTGTTCGCGGTTGGTTTCGGCACCGCGTGCGATTTCCCCGACCTGGCTTTCGACACCGGCAGCCAGGCGGGCAATGTTTTCCAGGTGCTGGCCGGTCTGTTCGACCTGGCCGACGCCGGTGTCGAGGTCGCTGGACAACTGGCGGATTTGCTCAACCACTTGCGCGGTGCGTTGCTGGATATCGGCCACCATGTCGCCGACTTCTCCGGTGGCCGTGGCGGTGCGCGCGGCAAGCCCGCGCACCTCATCGGCCACCACCGCAAAGCCACGACCGTGCTCTCCAGCCCGCGCCGCTTCGATGGCCGCGTTCAAGGCCAGCAAGTTGGTCTGGCTGGCAATGGACTGGATCACCAGCGTGACCCGCTGAATTTCATCGCTGCGCAGGCTCAGGGCTTCGATCAGCTCACGGCTGTTGTTGGCCCGCTGACTGAGCTGGTGCATGCGCGCAATAGACTCGATCAACTCGGTACGCCCTGCCACGCCGCTTTGATGCGCTTGACTCGCGGCACTCAGGGCCTGGCGACTGAGGGCGGAGGTGGCCTGCTCGGTGGCGATCATGATGTCGGCATTGCCGACGATTTGCGCGGCCGCACCCAGTTGCGATTGCAACTTGTCGGCCAGTTGCTTGACCGAGAAGGCCACGCCCGCAGCGGACAAGGCGTTTTGACTGGTGGTGTAGGACAGCTCGCGGGTTAACGCCGAGAGCGCGCTGGACGTATCGGCAGGCACGGCTTCGGGCATCGCGCGCGAGCGCAGGCGCGGCAACCAGATGATCAGCACAGCCAGAGGCAGGCCAAGGTAGAGCGACCAGCCGCCCAGGCTCATGCCACACAACAGCAGCACCAGGGCGATGCTTTGCAGTGTCGGCGTCAACCAGCGGTTGTTCGGCAAAAGCACGGGTGCAGGCACTGCCGCCACCCGAGATCCGTCTCTCGTCATCTTTTTCACCCCGCCAATTTCTAGTTGTTGTCTTCGCATTAAACGCCGGCATAAGGCCATTATCCATGAGCCTTTAGTCGGGGACGTTGCAGCAGATCAATAGAAGTTCGGGGGGATTGTGTAGGCGTCGAAAAGCAAAGATCGCAGCCTGCGGCAGCTCCTACATGAGTTCACTTGAACCCGTAGGAACTGCCGCAGGCTGCGATCTTTTCCAGGCAGCCCCGGTTAAATGGGCTACCCGACGGAATCAGGCCTGACGCTGGTGCTTATCGATCTGCTCGTGACGTTCTTGAGCTTCGATGCAGTACTTGGTGGTCGGGCTGATCAGCAGGCGCTTGAGGCCGATTGGCTCGCCGCTGTCATCGCACCAGCCGAAGCTGTCTTCCTTGATGCGTTCCAGGGCTTGCTCCAACTGCGGCAGCATGCGCTGATCACGATCGATCGCGTTCACCAGCCAGGTGCGCTCTTCTTCGACGGAAGCGGCGTCAGCCGGGTCGGCCGGGGTGTCCAGGCTTTCGATGGCGATGCGGTTCTGTTCGATGCGCTCATGGGTTTCGACTTTCATGTTCTGCAACAGCTCGGAGAAAAAAGCATGTTGCTCGGCATTCATGTAGTCATCCGCCGGCATGGCCAGCAACTTGTCCTTTGTCATTGATATCTCTATAAAAAAACGTGCATTAAGGCGAATTAGGGAGCGTTGCGGCGGACCCTCGAAGGTCAGCGCAAAGGCGCCGTTTATACCAAGCGCCACCCGGCACTCAATTTACGAGGGGCGGCAGTCTAAGGCCGACTTGAGGCCTCAGCAACTGAAAAGACAGCGAATTTGTCCGACAAAGCCTCGAAAATGCTCTAAGACAGGCATCCAGGCGGATATCGGAGTGCGTTTATAGCAAGAAATTCAATCCTGCGAAGCTTATATGGAGGACAAACCGCTGAGTAGCATGCCCCCGGTTTGCAGGTCGAGCGGGCTCAGCTAAGGTTGTCGCTCGCCAAATGGCCATCTCAAGGAGAGATTATATGAAGCTGATCGGCATGCTGGATTCACCTTACGTGCGACGCGTTGCGATTTCTGCCAAGCGCCTGGGCATCGCCCTGGAGCACGAATCGGTGTCGGTGTTCAGGACTTTCGAGCAATTTCGGCAAATCAACCCGGTGGTCAAGGCGCCTACCCTGATCCTGGATGACGGTGAAGTATTGATGGATTCGACGCTGATCATCGATTACCTGGAGGCATTGGCCGGACCGGAACGCAGCCTGATGCCCGCGGGTATCGAAGATCGCCTGCGCTCACTGCGCCTGATTGGCCTGGCGTTGGCCGCCAGCGAAAAATCGGTGCAGCTTTATTATGAGCGCAACCTGCGTCCGGCAGAGATTCAGTTCCAGCCTTGGGTCGAGCGGGTCGAGGGGCAATTGGCGGCCGCCTATCTGGCTCTGGAACGGGAGCTGGAAAAGCAGCCGCTGAAAACCGATGGTTTGATTGACCAGGCTGGTATTACCCTCGCGGTGGCGTGGAGCTTTACCCGGTACGTAGTGCCGGATCAGGTCGCGGTTGAGCGGTTCCCGGGGATCGCTGCGTTTACCGAGTATGCCGAGGGGCTTGAGGTGTTTATCGACACTCCGATTGACTGACGGCGTAACGACCCCCATCGCATCGCCAGCAAGCCGGCTCCTACAGGTGCGTGTCACACCGCAAACCCAAGTCGGCCTCGCACTCCGGCCTGGTCCACACACAAAAAATGCCGCTCCTGCCAAGAAGGCAGAAGCGGCACAGGCACGAGGCCAGGAACTATCAGCTCATGTAAACAGCGCGATCAGAATGATGATCGGGATCGGTATGCCGAGAAAGAACAGCAGTAATGAACGCATGATGATTCTCCTGGGTTAGCGAACAGGTGTGGTGGTTACGTAAGTGTCGGTTTCCACATACACCACGGCGTCCCGACGACGACCTCCAAATGTTGCTGCAAGGCTGGCGAAGAACGCACCGGCCAAGAGTGCAACAAACATCCACAAGGTGGTCATGGCGGCGACCTTGGCGGCTTTGTCGGCAGCTTGTTGCGCGGCCAGCTTGGCGTCGGCCACGGCTTTTTGCGTGCGGGCATAGACCTCATCGACACGACGTTCAGCGTCCGCTTGCGGCAGGTTAGTCCGCTGCGCCACCAGTTGTGCCAGGTAGGTGCGGTCTTCAGCGGCCAACTGACCGTCGCTCAGGGAGCGCACGAAAATGCGCGTCACCGTGGCTCGGGCGGCGTCATCGCTGACGGCGGCCGGCTGGTCATTACGAAACAGGCTGTCGATGTAGTAGCCATACTGATCGCTGTCGGTGTTGGCTGCCGCGGTGCCCGCCGTGGCTGTCATGGCCGTGGCCGCGCCACCGGCAACCTGCGCCCCGGCCTGTACGCCGCCACTGACGATGCTGCTGACCGAACCGGCGACCAGTGTGGCCGTCACCAGCGTCGCCACGCACCAGGCGAGAAAGCCGTGGGCGGTGTCGCGAAAGTAGACTTCATCGCCATGCATGTAGGCCCACTTCACCCGCAGCCGGCCAGCGAGGTAGCCACCGGCCCCGGACGCGACGATTTGCGTGACGGCCAGCCAGACAATGGTCGAGATGCCCAGGCCCTTGGCGCTCATGCCTTCATTGGCCCACGGCGAAACCGCCGAAAATCCCAGGCCGAATCCGAGCAGCACCAGGATCAGCGACAACGCCGCCGCAGCCGCGGCCCCGGCGAAGATCGCCCCCCAGGAAACGCCGGACACCGTGCTCGACTCATCCGTGGTGGGATAGAAACCCTCAGAGGATCTATTCATTGTTTTATCGCTCCAGGCAGAAAGATGGTGTTACAAGTCTCGAAGGAGCAATTGCAGTCAGCGTGCCAGTCGCGGTTTATTAATAAATCCCGTTCTTTCAGCGGCTTAGAAAGTTTGAACTTCCCAGGTCCATGCAATTTGCAACGAAAGGGTGGGCGCAGCGGGTTTTATGCATTGACCGACGCTGGATTTGTCCATGAACTTTTATTTAGTAAGCCGGCGATCATTTCTTGGCAAAATGGCGCACACGTTGTGAATATTAATCAGGCCAGCCTTATGACCCGCATCTTGACCATCGAAGACGACGCCGTGACCGCCCGGGAAATTGTCGCCGAACTGAGCAGCCACGGCCTTGACGTCGAGTGGGTCGACAATGGTCGAGAGGGGCTGGAACGTGCGGTCAGCGGCCACTATGACCTGATCACCCTCGACCGCATGCTGCCCGAGCTCGACGGCCTGGCAATCGTTACCACGTTGCGCACCATGGGCGTGGCCACGCCTATCCTGATGATCAGCGCCCTCTCCGACGTCGACGAGCGCGTGCGCGGCTTGCGTGCCGGGGGCGACGACTACCTGACCAAACCCTTCGCCACCGATGAAATGGCCGCCCGGGTCGAAGTCCTGCTGCGTCGGCAGAACAACGTCACTGCCCAGGCCACGACGCTGCGGGTGGCAGACCTGGAGCTGAACCTGATCAGCCACGAAGCCAGCCGCGACGGCCAGTTGCTCACGCTGCTGCCCACCGAATACAAACTGCTGGAATTCCTGATGCGCAACACCGGGCAAATCCTCTCGCGGATGATGATTTTCGAAGAGGTCTGGGGTTATCACTTCGACCCCGGTACCAACCTGATCGACGTGCACATCGGCCGCCTGCGCAAGAAAATCGACCCACCTGGCAATGTCCCGTTGATTCGAACTGTACGAGGCTCGGGTTATGTCATTGCCGAACCCGTCTAAAGGCTGGCGCTCTTCCACCAGTCGCCTGCTGGCGCTCTACAGTGCGTTGTTCGTGGCCTGGAGCGGGATTCTCATGGGGGTCATGTATTACGAGGTGTCCGCTTACCTCGACAACCTGGCCAAGCATTCGCTGATGCAACGCCAGCATCTGTTTTCACACTTCCAGGGCGATCAACTGACGGACGCCCTCGCCGTCAGCATGACCTTCGACATCCGCGGCATCGACGCCTACGGCCTGTTCGATGCCGAGCACCGTTACCTCAGCGGAGCCCTGCGCCACATTCCAAAAGGCCTGCCGCTGGACGGCAAGATTCACATGCTCAACGACTGCGCCGAGTCCGACGACCCGACCCTGCCCATCGACAGCTGCGACGCCGTGGCGACCCAGACGAAGGACGGCCGCTGGTTGATCCTGGTGCGGGACAACGGCTCGTTGTTTGCCGTGACCCGGATCATCCTGCATGCCTTGTTCTGGGGCGTGACCCTGACCATCCTGCCGGGCATCGTCGGTTGGCACCTGTTGCGCCGCCGGCCGCTGCGGCGGATTCGCGCGATCCAGGGCAGCGCCGAAGCCATTGTCGCCGGTGACCTGACCCGGCGCCTGCCGCTGTCCAGCCGCCGCGATGAACTGGACATGCTCGCCGCTATCGTCAACGCCATGCTCGAGCGCATCGAGCGTTTGATGAACGAGGTCAAGGGCGTTTGCGACAACATCGCCCATGACTTGCGCACCCCGCTGACCCGCCTGCGCGCGCAGCTTTACCGCATGCAACAACAGGCCGGCGAAGGGTCGACGCAAGCGACGCAACTGGACGCGGTGCTGGCCGAAGCCGACACCCTGATGGCGCGTTTTCGCGGGTTGCTGCGAATTTCCGAACTGGAGGATCGCCAGCGCCGGTCCGGCTTCGTGCAGCTGGACCCGGTGCCGTTGCTGCAGGAACTGCATGAGTTTTATCTGCCGTTGGCCGAGGACGATGGCCTGACGTTCGAACTGCAACTGCCCGCATCGTTGCCTTCGCTCAATGGCGATCGCGCCTTGCTGTTCGAAGCGGTGGCCAATCTGTTGAGCAACTCGATCAAATTCACCCCGCCCGGTGGCCAGGTGATTTTGCGTGGGGTCAATGAGAACGGGCATACCCGCATCGAAGTGCACGATTGCGGCCCCGGTATTGCGGAGGCTGAACGCGAGGCGGTGTTCCAGCGTTTCTATCGCGCCGAGGCGGGAAACCTGAAAAGCGGTTTCGGCTTGGGGCTGTCGATCGTCGCGGCGATTGTCAGCCTGCATGGGTTTGCGCTGGAGGTGGGGACGAGTGAATTGGGTGGGGCGCGGTTGGTGCTCGATTGTCGCGAAAGTTTAATGACCCCCTCATGATCGTTCCCACGCAGAGCGTGGGAACGATCGACGACGAGTCAGGTTGGGTAGTTGGCCCGCAGTGCCTCAAGCCCACCCTGATAGATCCCGGTAAACAACGCCACCACTTCCTCGTCGCTCACCCCCACCGGTTCAAATCGTCCGGACCAGGTCACCCGGGCGCCCTGCCCCTGCGGTTCAACGCGGATCGTCGCCAGATAATCAGTGGCCGGAAACGGCGCCTGCAGGATCGAGTAACTGTAGGTTTTGCCATCGTTGTCGAACGCTTGCAGGCGCTCGATCACCACTGCGCCGTCCGCTGTCTGCAGGCTGCGCACCCGCCCACCTTCGCTGAGCTCGCTCCTGGGAATGAACGGCAGCCAGTCCGGCAGCGAGTTGAAACCGCCGATCAATTGCCAGACCTGATCGGCCGAGGCCGGGATGTCGATGGATGCTGAGGTTGTTGCCATGAAAAATACTCTCCAGATTCAAAAAGGTTCAGATAGCCATGCTGTCGACGACGCCGCCGTCGACCCGCAAGGCTGCGCCGGTGGTGGCCGAGGATAAAGGCGAAGCGATGTACGCCACCAGGTTTGCGACCTCCTCGACATCCGCCACGCGTTGAATGATCGAGCTCGGCCGGGCCTTGCGCACGAACGCATCGGCCTCTTCCCGCACGCTACGTCCGGAGGCGGCGATGGCATCCTTGAGCATTTCCTCTACACCGTCAGTGAGGGTCGGCCCCGGCAGGATCGAGTTGACTGTCACCCCGGTGCCCGCCAGGCGTTTGGCCAGGCCATGGGACACGGCCAGGTTGGCGCTTTTGGTCACGCCGTAGTTGATCATCTCGGCGGGGATCGCCACGCCGGATTCCGAGGAAAGGAAAATCACCCGGCCCCAACCCTGCTTGACCATGTCCGGCACGTAATGCCGGGCCAGGCGCACACCGGAGATCACGTTGACTTCATAGAAGCGTGTCCACTCGCTGTCCGGGGTCTCGAAGAAGTCCACATCGTTGTAGATCCCGAGGTTGTTGACCAGGACGTCAGCACGGGGTTCGGCGGCGAACAGTTTTTCCGCGCCTTCGGCGGTGCCCAGGTCGGCGGTCAAGCCGCGCAATTGTGCGCCGGGCACGCTCTGGCGGATGCTCGCCAAGGCCTGCTCGACCTTGGCCGTATCGCGGCCGATCACCACCACCGTTGCGCCGGATTCGGCCAGCGCCTTGCTGATGCCCAGGCCGATGCCGGCGGTGCTGCCGCTGACAATCGCCAGTTTTCCACTCAGATCGATTTTCATGCTCAAGCTCCAATGATGGGTAATGGTGCGCGCTCGGACACCAGCTTCGCGTCGCGCAGTGCCTGCCAGAAAGCGGCGGGAATCACCTCGGACAATGCGGCGACATCTTCGGCAATCCGCTCAGGACGGCTGGCACCTGGAATCGCCGCCGCCACCGCCGGGTTGGCCAGGGAGAACTGCAAAGCAGCCGCTTTGATGCTGACACCGTGGGCAGCGGCGATGCGCTTGATCTGCTCGACTTTATTGATGATCTGCGGGCTGGCCTTCTGGTATTCGAAGTGCGCGCCACCGGCCAGGATCCCCGAGCTGTACGGACCGCCGACCACGATCTCGACGTTCTGCGCCAGTGCCGCGTCCATCAGACGCTGCAAGGCACGATCATGGTCGAGCAGAGTGTAGCGACCCGCCAGCAGAAAGCCGTCCGGCTGCGCTTCGCTCAGATCCAGGGTCAATTCGCACGGCTCGACCTTGTTCACACCCAGGCCCCAGCCCTTGATCACGCCTTCTTCACGCAGGCGGGTCAGCACTTTGAACGCACCGGTACGGGCCTGGTTGAAGTACTCCAGCCATTGATCGCCGTAGAAATCCTGGGCGATGTCGTGCACCCAGACGATGTCCAGGCGATCGGTTTGCAAACGCTTGAGGCTGTCTTCGATCGAACGCAGGGTTGCATCGGCGCTGTAGTCGTTGACGATCTTGTTTGGCAGACCGTATTCGAACACCCCGCTCTTCTCGCCCAGATCGCGGGCGGAGGCGTCTTCGACTTCGTCGAGAATCACCCGGCCGACCTTGCTGCTCAGTACATAGTCATCGCGGTTGTAGCGCGACAGCGCCTGGCCCAGGCGAATTTCCGACAGGCCCGAACCGTAGAACGGCGCGGTATCGAAGTAACGCACCCCGGCATCCCACGCGGCGTGGACGGTGGCTTGCGCCTCTTCTTCGGCAATGGCGCGGAACATGTTGCCCAGGGGGGCAGTGCCGAAACCCAGTGCGCCGGGTAGTTTGTCTTTCAAGCTCATATTCGGATCCTCATCAGTTCAGTGGTCAGGTGTGACCGTTGAGCAGATCCTAGATTGCGACCATCGGACCGTCCAAGACATAATGTGCAGCACTTGAGTCCCTATAGGTCTGACATGATCGACTTCCGCCAATTGCGCTACTTCGTCGCCGTCGCCGAGGAAGAACACGTCGGTCGCGCCGCCGAACGCCTGCACATTTCCCAGTCGCCCCTGAGCCGGCAGATCGCCCAGCTCGAAGAACGCCTGGGCCTGACCCTGTTCGAGCGCAGCCAGCAACGCATCCGCCTGACCCGCGACGGCCAGACCTTCCTCGCCGAAACCCGCGCCCTGCTGACCCACGCCAACCGCCTGGAATCCCTCGGCAAACGCCTGGGTCGCGGCGAGGAAGGCGGCTTGTGCATCGGCTACATCGAAAACGCCATGCACGCCGGCGTCCTGCCCAATGCCTTGCGCGTGCTGCGCAGCGACCGGCCGAACGTGCACGTGGCGCTGTACAACCTGAGCTCGGCTGAACAACTCGAAGGTCTGCGACAGCGTAGTCTGGATATCGCCCTGGTCAGTGAACCGCCGACCGATGACGACCCAGACCTGCTGGGCTTCCAGGTGCTGGACGACCCGATGTTGCTGGCCCTGCCCGAACATCACCCGCTGGCCAGCCAGGCGCAACTGACCGCCGCCGACCTCGGCGACCAGGAATGGATAGGCGTGCAGCACCACCAGAATGTCGCCAGCCGCGAAAACTTCGTCAGTGCCTGCATCCGCGCAGGCTTCACCCCGGATATCCGCATGGAAGCCACCGGCCCCTTCACGGCAATGGCGCTGGTGGCCTCGGGGCTGGGCATCGCCATGATCCAGAAAGGCTTGAGCCGCAACGCACCGCCGGGCGTGGTGCTGCGGGAAGTGCCATGGATCCCCCTCACCAGACCGCTGTGGGCGGCGTGGCACCGGATCAATCTGCGGCCATTGGTGGAGACGTTCAGGAAGGTGCTGACGGAGCCGGGAGCGGCTGACTGAAATCTTTCAACTAAATGCAATCCATGTGGGGGCGGCAAACGCATGCTAACCCCATACCGAGCCAGGTACTGCCCAGCCCCGTGGCGAAGGACCAAGCTCCCTCGCCAAGGGGTTTGGTGCTTTACTGAAAAAAACCAAACCCAGCGAGCCCCCACCATGAACCGCAACGACCTGCGCCGCGTGGACATGAACCTGTTGGTGATTTTCGAAACCCTGATGTTCGAGAAGAACCTGACCCGGGCTGGGGAGAAGCTGTTCCTCGGCCAACCCGCCGTCAGTGCCGCGCTGGCGCGATTGCGGGATCTGTTCGACGATCCGTTGCTGGTGCGCAACGGCCGGGTGCTGGAGCCGACGCCGCGGGCGCTGGTGATTCTCAAGGAGCTGCAACCGGCCATGGACACCATTTCCGGGGCGGTGAGCCGGGCCAAGGATTTCGACCCGTCCATCAGCCGCGATGTGTTTCGCATCGGCCTGTCCGACGATGCCGAGTTTGGTCTGTTTCCGCCGCTGCTCAAGCAGATACGCGAAGAAGCGCAGAACGTCGTGGTGGTGGTGCGCAGGGTCAATTACCTGTTGATGTCGTCGATGCTTGCCAGCGGCGAGATTTCCGTCGGCATCAGCTACACCACCGAGTTGCCGGCCAACGCCAAGCGCAAGAAACTGCGGGACCTGAGCGTCAAGGTACTGCGCGGCGATGACCGGCCGGGCGCCCTGACCCTGGATGAATTCTGTGAGCGTCCCCACGCGCTGGTGTCGTTTTCCGGGGACTTGAGCGGGGCCATCGACAATGACCTGGCGCGCATCGGCCGCTCCCGCCGCGTGGTCCTGGCAGTGCCGCAGTTCTCGGGCCTGCGCGCCTTGCTGGCGGGCACCGACATGCTGGCCTCGGTGCCCGATTACGCGGCCTGCGCGCTGATCGAGGGCAGCAGCCAATTGCGTGCCGACGACCCGCCGTTCGACATCAACCTGTCCGAACTGTCCATGGTCTGGAACGGCGTCAACGATAACGATCCGGCAGAACGTTGGTTGCGCTCGCGAATAGTGGAGCACATGTCGGCGCCACTGCCGGGGCATTGAGCGCGTTGAAGTGCGGGTCGGTTTCGCGCAGGTAGATCGGCATGTCCGTCATCGGCGGCATGGCCGGGATTTCGAAGTACATCTGGATCACCCAGCCACGGTGATAGCTGGCGTGGTTGACCACGTGCATCAACATCGCGCCGGCAGTCATGGTGCCGCTTTCGCCGGAAACGAAAGTGAACCTCAGGGGTTTGTCCAGCGAGGCATCGGTCTGCCTCGCACTCCAGTTGCAGTACCAGCGATCCACGTCCTGTTGCGCCAGGCGCAGCACCGCCAGCTCAGGATGCACCAGGTCATGGGAAGTATTAAAGCCGTGCCCTCGGCCTTCGAGGTGAGCCTGCCAGATACGGTCCACCACATAGATGTGATTGAGCGTGCCGATCATGCCCTTGAAGACCCCGGCGCGTTCTTTTTCGACTTCGCCCGGTGGCAATAGCGCCAGGTTGTCGAACAGGCGCTGGTTGGCCCATTGTTTGTAATCGGCAAGCATGCGGGCAGTGCGTACGTTGATCATCAGATGTCTCCGATGGCGAAGAGCACATCTTCCAAGGATAGCGCTATCTGTGCGTTGCGGCGCGGGCACTGATTATCGGTCACACGCTCCTACAGGTGCTCCACCACCCGTTCGGCCAGCGCCAGGCAACTGGTCAGCCCCGGCGATTCGATGCCGAACAGATTGACCAGCCCCGGCACCCCATGCTCGGCCGGACCGCTGATGCGAAAGTCCGCGGCCGGCTCGTTCGGGCCGCTGATTTTCGGGCGAATGCCACTGTAGGCCGGTTGCAGGCTGTCATTCGGCAAGCCTGGCCAGTAACGGCGGATCGCTGTGTAAAAGCCGTCGGCCCGGGATGGATCCACCCGGTAATCGACCCTGTCGACCCATTCCACATCCGGCCCGAAACGCGCCTGGCCACCGAGATCGAGGGTCATGTGCACGCCCAGCCCGGCGCTTTCCGGCGCCGGGTACACCAGGTGCCGGAACGGCGCGCGGCCGCTGAAACTGAAATAGCTGCCCTTGCACAACCGCGCCTGGGGAACGTATTGCCCTGGCAGGCCGGCGATGCGGCTTGCCACTTCCGGCGCGGACAATCCCGCACAGTTGATCAGCTTGCGGCAGTTCAAGGTCGTGGGCTCGGCGCCGCCCATGTGCAACTCGAAACCCTGATCGATGCAGCGAGCCGACAACAGCAGCGTATGAAAGGCCAGCAACGCGCCCCAGGCCTCGGCATCGGCCTGCAGCGCCAGCATCAGGCCATGGGAGTCGACGATACCGGTGGACGGCGACCACAGCGCGGCAACGCAGGACAACTCAGGTTCCAGCGCCCGCGCCTGGCCGGCCTCCAGCCATTGCAGGTCGTCAACGCCATTGCGCCGCCCCTGCTCCAGCAAACCCTGCAACGCTACACGCTGCGCATCATCGGTGGCGACGATCAACTTGCCCAGCCGTTGATAATTGACGCCGCGTTCGTCGCAGAAAGCGTAAAGGCGTTGCTTGCCCTCCACGCACAACTGCGCCTTGAGACTGCCGCTCGGGTAATAGATACCGGCGTGGATCACTTCGGAATTGCGCGAGCTGACGCCCACGCCGATTCCTTCACCGGCCTCGACCAGGATCACTTCGCGCCCGCCCATGGCCAGGGCCCTGGCCACCGCCAACCCGACCACACCGGCCCCGACCACCACGCAGTCGACATCAACGCTCATCAAACCAGCCCTCGCTCCCGGTAATCGATCAGGCTGGAGAATATCGCCAGCAGCATGGCCATGACCACGAAGAAGATCAGCACCAGGAAATACGAGCCGGTGAACTGCACGATCAAACCGATCAGGATCGGCACGATCACCCCGGCCATGTTGCCGCAGAAGTTCATGGTGCCGCAAGCGTAAGCCGTTCCCAGCATGCACAGCGCCGCCACCAGCGCCGAACCGCTGAACCGCTGAACATGCTGCGCATCACCAGGTTGGGAGAGGCGCCGCTGGATTTCCATTTATCCCCCAGGTAGCCGCCGACAAGCTCGCCGACGAAACCGCACAACGCCACCGACAGCGAGGCGCGGTCGATGTAGTGGGTAGCCCTTCTGTGCGCAAACAGACAAGTATCGACAATACAATTGTTCTGGATTTTCACGAGTGGGCGAACTTGCAGTTTTCCCGAGCGGATGACATAAAACCCTGAAATCCGGACAGCCGACCAGCTGCGATAACGCTTATACCGTTTGCGAATTATCATTATTCCAACGCGTCAATCCAGAAGCCTATGAACGATATCGCCAGCACTCCCGAGTCCGCGCCCGACCAACCGCGCTTGATCGTCTTCCTCGCCTACCCCGAAATGGGCCTGCTCGACCTGACCGGTGCGCAAACCGTGTTCTGGGCCGCCTCGCGCTACCTCACCAGCAGCAACCTGCCAGGATACACACTGCAAACCGCCAGCCTGGGCGGTGGCCTGATCCACACGGCGGAGGGGCTGGCCGTCGACACCGTGCCATTGAGCATCTTCGACGGCCAAACGATCGACACACTGATCGTTCCCGGTGCCCCAGCGATTATCCTGGCGATGAACAACGCCTTGGGCCTGGTCGACTGGCTCAAACAGGCATCGAGCAAAGCCAGGCGCACCGCTTCGGTGTGCAGCGGCACGTTCCTGTTGGCCGAGGCCGGATTGCTCGAAGGTCGGCGCGCCGCCACCCATTGGGCGATGTGCGGCCTGCTCAAGGAGCGCCATCCGTCCATCGAAGTCGACAACGATGCGATCTTTGTCCAGCAGGGTTGCGTCTGGACGTCCGCCGGGGTCAGCGCCGGGATCGACCTGGCGCTGGCGTTGGTTGAAGAAGATTGCGGGCGTGAGCTGGCACTGCTGACGGCGCGGGAAATGGTGGTGTTCCTCAAGCGCCCCGGGGGCCAGGCCCAATACAGCCAATTGCTGCAAGCGCAAACCAGCGAAGGTGCGGCCTTCGACGACCTGCACCTGTGGATCACGCAGAACTTGTCCGGTGCCAACCTCACCGTCGAGACACTCGCCCAACAGGTACAAATGAGCCCGCGCAACTTTGCCCGGGTCTACAAGCTCAAGACCGGCCGCACGCCGGCCAAGGCCGTGGAGGTGCTGCGCGTGGAAGCTGCGCGACGACTGCTGGAAGACTCCGAACGTAACATCGATCAAATCTCCCGATTGTGTGGTTTTGGTGATGAAGAACGCATGCGCCTGACCTTCCAGCGCAACCTCGGGGTTTCGCCACGGGATTATCGCAACCGGTTTTCGCGCTGATTACCGGACTCACGACAACGGCATGGGAACTCCTGACGACCGCCATGCATCCTAAAGGTGAGAGACTTCCTTTTTGCGTCATGCTTTCAGAGGACACCGTCATGCGCCGTCTGATTATCATTTCTTCCCTTTTGCTGGGCCTACCCGTCGGCTCCGCGATGGCCGATGTCGATGCAAAAGATGTCGCCACGTCGGCCGGGGTTTCCGCCTCGCTGTACTCGACGTTCAAGGATGACAAACTGATGATTCCCGCCCGGGATGACGCCTCCAGCTTCGTGGCCAGTGGCGGTGCGATTCGTGGCGTTTATCTGGAGCAGGTTTTGCAGCGTGTCCGTCAGGAACATCCTGACCTCAACAGCGCCAGCGACGAAGACCTGGCTCGCGCCATCCTCGTTCAGGAAGGCGTTCCGGCTGGTCAATAGATCGCAACGACGTATCGCCTGTACCTCCCGTAGGAGCCAGGCTTGCCGGCGAAGAACGATGACGCGGTACAGCAGACAATCCGCGGCGTCTGGTTCGCCGGCAAGCCTGGCTCCTACAGGTTTGCGACCCGTCCCGTTGTCGTTTAACGATAACGCGGCGCCGACTCTGAATTACCGAACAACCCCGACAGCACCTGGCGCTGCGCTTCGTAGCGATCCCACTGCTCCCCGTCGTGCAATCCCGGAATGGTCACCACTTCCCCCCTCCCCAACCCCACCAGTGCGGCATCGACCATGTCTTCGGCGGACATGACGATCTCCTGCGGCAAATTCTCCACCGAGTTACCTGCCTCGCTCCAGAAGTCGGTGGCCGTCGCGCCCGGCAGTACGGCCTGGATACGAATACCTTTGTCCACCAGTTCGCGATGCATTGATTGGCTCAGGCCCAGGACAAATGCCTTGGTCGCGCCATACACACCGTTGAGGATTTCCGGGGCGATGGCGACGATCGACGAAATGTTGATCACGGTCCCGGTACCGCGCGCGACGAAGCCCGGTACCACGGCGTAGGCCAGGCGGGTCAGCGCGGTGATGTTGAGGGTGATCATGTTTTCCATGTCATCCACGGGACTTCCGAGCAACGGCATGACTGCACCGACGCCGGCGTTGTTGACCAATAAGGTGATGCTCGCGTCATTACGCAGAATCTGTTCGACCCGCAACAGGTCGGCCTTGTCTTTGAGATCCGCGGCGACCACTTCCACAGTGCGGCCGGTCTGGTCGCTCAGGCGATTGGCCAGTGCGTTGAGTTTTGCCTGGCTGCGCGCGACCACGATCAGGTCGTAGCCCTGCCGGGCGAGACGGTCGGCGTACACCGCGCCTATGCCGGAAGAGGCGCCAGTGATCAGTGCAGTGCCTTTGGAGGAGAGAGCCATGTTCAATTTCCTTCACTGTGAGGCGAGACAGTCGCCAGCCAAGCGCATTTATAAGTCGACTCGTGCCTGTCGCAAATGACGTTTAAACTACGTTTTTCGGACATCAGATTTGAGGACCTGACGATGATCAGCGTGGCGTTTGTGGTTTTCGAGGGTTTCCAGTCCATGGCGCTGGCGGCCATGCCGGTGTTCGAGTACGCCAATTTCAGTGCCGGGCAAGCCCTGTATGACGTGCGTGTACTGTCCGAAGACGGCCGCACCTTGCGCGCTTCTGGCGGCCTGAATGTCGGCACCGAGGCGTTCGGCGAGCGGGTGTTCGATACAGTAATCGTGGTGGGTGGCGACGCCATCCTCGAACAGGCGCCCGAGGGGGTACTGGACTACTTGCGTGCCAGCGCCAGAACCGCGCGCCGCACCGCGTCGATTTGCTCCGGAGCCTTTGTCATGGCCCAGGCCGGACTGCTGGAGGGCCGACGGGCGACCACGCACTGGGCCTATGCGGGGCAACTGCAAGAACGTTTTCCATCGATCAAGGTAGAACCCGACCGCATCTACGTGATCGACGGCTCGATCTGGACCTCCGCCGGCATGACCGCCGGCATCGACTTGGCGTTGGCCATGGTCGAAAAAGATCACGGTGCTGAACTTGCGCGCTCCGTGGCGCAGAAACTGGTGATGTACCACCGCCGTGCCGGCGGCCAGTCACAGCACTCGGCGTTGTTGGAGCTGGCGCCGAAATCCGATCGCATCCAGACCGTCCTCGCCTACGCCAGGGAGCACCTCGCCCAAACGTTATCGGTGGAACAACTGGCGCAAGTGGCACGCCTCAGCCCGCGCCAGTTCAGCCGTGCGTTCCGTACCGAAACCGGTCAGTCGCCCGCCAAAGCCATCGAAAACCTGCGCCTGGAGACGGCACGGCAGATGCTCGAACGTGGGCGCCTGACGCTCGAGCAGATTGCCTTGGAAACTGGCTTTGTTGATCCGCGGCGCATGCGCGAAGCATTCCTTCGAGTCTTCGGGCAGCCGCCGCAGGTGATCCGGCGCAATGCGCGATCAGCGGCACATTGATCGTTCCCACGCAGAGCATGGGAACGATCAGCGCTACACTGAACAGTGTCGGGGGTATTGCCTATGAAAATCTCGGCCAAACTGGCGTTTTTTGCCATCGTGTCGACTCTCGCTTACCTCTGGCTGGCGATTTGGGGGCTGGGTGGCTTCGCGGCGTTTTTTTCCCATGCCGCCTTGGTGGTCGTTGCCCTGGCAACCCTGGTCATGGCCATTGCTTCGCTGTTTACCGAGGTCAACCTGAGTTCCGGCGAGCGCGAGGATCGGGCCAATCGCTGGGTGCTGCCAGCATTCGGGGTGATTGGACTGTTGAGTGGTTTTTTGCCGGCCTATACCGACCGGATCGACTTCTGGACCTTCGGTGGCGAGGGCGTGCGTTGGCTCGGGGCGCTGTTCTTCATCATCGGCGGCGTGCTGCGCATGTGGCCGGTGTTCGTACTCGGCAATCGCTTCAGTGGACTGGTGGCGATCCAGCCGGGGCATCGCCTGGTGACCGACGGGATCTATCGCCGCTTGCGTAATCCCAGTTACCTGGGGATGTTGGTGATTGCCGTGGGTTGGGCGCTGGCCTTTCGTTCGGCGGTCGGGCTGTTGCTGGCCGCGCTGACGGTGATTCCGCTGATCGCGCGCATTCACGCCGAGGAAGCGCTGTTACGGGCGCAGTTTGGGGGGGAGTACGAAGCCTATTGCACTCGGAGTTGGCGGTTGATCCCGAGAATTTACTGAGACACCCCCACCCTGTGGTGAAGTCGAATCATTGCGTCGGCATCCAAACTTGCCACAACTTCGTCATACTTTGCCAACGTGGCATGCGCCGTCTGAATCGGCTGCTCATGCGTCGCCGTGACGATCAGCAAATCCGCCCCCGCCGCTTCGGCTGCAAGAATACCGACCGTCGCGTCTTCGAAAACCAGGCAGTCCGATATCTCGACACCCAGCCGCCGCGCCGCCAATCGATAACCGGCCGGGTCGGGTTTGCCGGCGCTGACGTCTTCGGCGGTGACCATCACCTGCGGCTCGGGAATCCCCGCGGCGGCCATTCGCCGCAACGCCAGCGCCCGCGGCGCAGAGGTCACGATCGCCCACTGATGTGCCGGCAAAGACTTGAGAAAGCGCGCCGCGCCAGCCACCTCTTCAACGCCCTCGACATCCTCGATTTCAGCTTCGGTGATCCACGCCGCCTCGACCTCGGCATCGACGCCAGGCAGGGCTAGGCGGTTGATGGTGTCGATGGCGCGGGCACCGTGAATGGTCGGCAGGAAGGTCTCGACATCGACGCCGTGGCGCACAGCCCAAGTGGCCCAGACGCGCTCGGCGGCGGCAATCGAGGTGAGGATGGTGCCGTCCATGTCGAACAGGAAGGCGCGGTAAGGGACGTTCAAGACTGATTCGGGAGCAGACAAAGGGTCCTTCCTATTTCAAGGATCTGGCGGGTATCCCGAGAAATGTACACGATGAATGGAGCTGACGCTGGCTGCGATTTTTCAAGATCAAAAGTTCGCAGCCTGCGGCAGCTCTACAGGGGACGGCGTGATTTCAGGGCGCCGTCCACGCAATCGAGCAACTGCCCCAGCGCCCAGGGTTTCTTGATAAACGAGACATTGTGCCGCACGCCGGAGCTTTCAGGGGTTTCGAAGCCGGACATGATCATGATCGGTTTGTCCGGCCAACGATCACCGAACAGATTGGCCAGGTCTGCACCGTTGAGGGTGCCCGGCATGGTGATGTCCGTCAGCAACATCGCGACTTCAGGCGCGTGCCCCTGCAAATACACCGACGCGTCGTCGGCACTGGTCTGCGGTTGCACCACATAGCCCTCCTCCTGAAGAATTTCGCAGAGAAACTCCAGGATCATCGGATCGTCTTCAACCACCAGAATCAATCCGCCATGAAGGTGTCCGCCCGCTGTCGATTCTCGACTCATGACCTTGCCGCTCCCTGATCGCAACAATAAATACGCGGGCTCGAAATCCGCTACCTACTGGTATGAACGGCGGTCTCTGCGGAAATTCATTTTTGATACAAACAGACGACGAAATCCGTGTTGCGACACTGCGCAATATCACCAAGCTATCAACTGTCATCGGGGCATGAGCTCAGGTCACACCCCGAATGACAGGGTTTGTATTACTGGGACATCGGGTCCTTTTTCATGGCGTCCTTGGACATGGCGTCTTTCTTCATGCCGTCCTTGCTCATGGCATCCTTGGACATGCTGTCCTTGCTCATCGCGTCCTTGGCCATGGCGTCCTTTTTCGTGGTGTCTTTGTGCATGGCGTCCTTGGACATCGAATCCTTGCTCATGCTGTCCTTGCTCATCGTATCGCCAGCAAAAACACTGGCGGCGCCGACGGCCAGGCACATGGACAGAACAACGGTGGTCAACTTTTTCATGGTGAAACTCCTTGATGCATGGGGTGTGGACGAGGGGAATTGCCGGGGTTTGGTCAGCTGCCACCGAACCAGTTGTAGCCCTGGTCTTCCCAGTAGCCGCCGGTGTAGGTGTTGCTGACGAAGATCGCCTGGATGTGTTTTGGATTTTTGTAGCCGAGCTTGGTGGGCATGCGCAGCTTCATCGGGAAGCCGTATTCGCGCGGCAGCACGGCGCCGTCATAGGTCAGCGCCAACAGGGTTTGCGCATGCAGTGCAGTGGCCATGTCGATGCTGGTGTAGTAATCGTCGGCGCACTTGAAGCCGACATACTTGGCGTCGGTATCGGCCCCGACCCGCTTGAGGAAATCGCTGAAGCGTACGCCGCCCCAACGGCCGATCGCGCTCCAGCCTTCGACGCAGATATGCCGGGTGATCTGCTCGGTTTGCGCCATGGCGCGCAGCTCTTCGAGGCGCCAATTGCGCTTGTCCGCCACCAGGCCGGTGACTTCCAGCCGATAACGCTCCTCCTCCACCGTTGGCGCTTCGTCGATGCCGTAGAAGGCATTGAACGGGAATGGCCGGGTGATCATCGACGCCGGGTAGGTCGGGGCCATGGCATTGGGGTTGAACAGCCAGCCTTGCACCCGGTCGTTGAAGCGCGACATGGACGACAATGCGGTCTCGACGCTGTCGTTGTCGGTGAGGTTGCAACCGGACAACATGGCCACGCCACCGAGTGTCAGGCCACGCAGCAGGAACGCGCGGCGCGAGCGGTCTTCGATCTGCGGGGCGAGGATTTTACGGGCGTCGGTCAGGATAGAGGACTCGTCCAGCCCGGAGCCTTGAATGCGCTTTTTCATACGGGCTCCTTGCGGCCAACGATCATGGCTATCAATGTTTTTGGAACAAGTGCCACCATCACCAGATGCACCGCGACGAATGCCACCAACAACGCCATCGCGACGAAGTGCACATGGCGCGCACCTTCGTAGCCCCAGAGCAATTCACGCAACAGCGGGAATTGCACCGACTTCCACAGCACCAGCCCGGAGATCACCAGCAGCGTGATATCGGCCATCACGAACAGGTACGCCACACGTTGCACCTGGTTGTAATGGCTCAGGTCGGCGTGCGCCAACCGGCCCCGCAACGCGGCCCACAGGTCCTGCAGCACGCCCTTGGGGGAAACCGGGAAAAAACGTCGTTTCAGGCGGCCACTGACCAGGTTGATGAGCAGATAGACGAGGCCGTTGAGCACGAGAAACCACATCGCCGCGAAATGCCATTGCAAGGCGCCGCCCAGCCAGCCACCCAGGGTGATGGACTTGGGAAAGCTGAAATCGTAGAGCGGCGAGGCGTTGTAGATGCGCCAGCCACTGGTGACCATCACCAGCACTGCCAGGGCGTTCAGCCAGTGGGTGAGCCGCAGCCAGCGTGGATGGCTGGCCTTGGGTGAAGCAGTTGACTGCGACATGTCCGGCTCCCGGTTGTTGTTCGTAGGAGCCGAGTATGGAAGGCGCAAGATCGCCAAATCCTCACGTAAAGTTAAATTAAACGTGATAACTGGCCTGTCACTCCTACAGGGTTTTGTGTCGTCCATCCAACGCGCAACTATGGTTAAATGCCGCCCCCGCAATTTGCCGATCCAGACCCATGAACGCAGACGCTCTCTCCACTCTTCACGACCATTTGCTGGCGGCACTGACAACACCTCCCGCCGAAACCCGTCGCCTGTTCCACGGCCGCGGCCGCTGCTGGCCGGGGCTCGAACAACTGACCGTCGACTGGTTGCAGGGCGTGGTGCTGGTGTCGCTGTTCAAGGAGCCCGAAGAAGCACAACTGGACGCCCTGAAGCAGCTGTTGCTGCAGCTCGCGCAGTCGCCAGCATGGGCGCAATCCGGCGCGCATACCTTGCTGCTGCAACATCGCTACCTGCTGCAAAGCACCACCGAATGGCTACTGGGGGACGTCATCGAGGAAATGACCATCACCGAGGGCGGCCTGAAGTATCGCGTGGACCTGGGGCGCAAACAGAACACCGGGCTGTTCCTCGACATGCGCTATGGCCGCGACTGGGTGCGGGCCAATGCCCTGGGCAAACGCGTGTTGAACCTGTTCGCCTACACCTGCGGCTTCTCGGTGGCGGCCATCGAAGGCGGGGCGACCCACGTGGTCAACCTGGACATGTCCAGCCCGGCGCTGAGCCGTGGCCGCGACAATCACCGGCTCAACGGGCATGACCTGGGCAAGGTGACTTTTCTCGGCCACGACCTGTTCAAGTCCTGGGGCAAAGTCATCGGCAAGGGCCCTTACGACCTGGTGATCATCGACCCGCCGTCCTTCCAGAAAGGCAGTTTCCTGCTGACCAAGGACTATCAACGGGTGCTGCGTCGCCTGCCGGAACTGCTCGGCCCCCGAGGCACGGTGCTGGCCTGCATGAACGACCCGGCCTTCGGGGCGGACTTCCTCATCGACGGTGTGACCCGCGAAGCGCCGAGCCTGCGCTTCGAACAGCGCCTGGACAATCCGCCGGAGTTCCCGGATGCCGATGTAGAGTGCGGGTTGAAGGCGTTGGTGTTCAGCCTGGCGGATTGAGCACCAGCGCAAACAACTCACCGTGCCCGTTCACGTTGAGCTTGTGATAGAGATTGCGCCGATGCACCTTCACCGTCTCCGGGGAAATGCCCATTTGCTGGGCGATGGCCTTGCTGGAAAAACCCTGGAGGATCAGGCGTGCGGTTTCGATTTCGCGTACCGACAGGCGTGCATCGAAGCGATCGAGCAAGGTCGCCAGGTCCCCGGCTACAGCTTCGACAACCGGGCCTTCCGGCGGTAGCAATTGCAGGTGCCGGCGCATCGCCGCCAGCACCCAGTCGCGTACGCACAGCAAACTTCCCTGTTCTTGCAGGGTGAAGCGTGTCGCGCGTCCCAGGGACAACCCGAGGACGGCGCCGTCGACGTTGACCATGAACTGCAATTCGTCCCCACCCACCACCGTGCGAAAGTAGCTCAAGTAGTACTCGCTCTGCTGGAACTGGTCGGGGGACACCGAATCGAGGCTGTGCAGGCCATCGGCGATGCCGGCGCAGACCGCCAGGTAAAACGGGTCGAGCAGGTACATGCCGGCGCTGTAGTCCGCCAGTTCTTCGTGCTCATCGCCGCTGCCTGTGGAGTCGAAATCGATCAGCAGGCGCGGCACCCGTCCCGGTCGCAGCACCGCGACCAGGGCGTTGTCCAGCGGCACCAGCAAGCGCAGGGTGTCGACCAGCGCACGCCAGAACCCGTCCTGGCCCACCGCGCCAAATACCCGCGCCAATCCCTGGTGCAGCGGCAACTCTTTCAACAACGCGTCCACGCACTACCCCTTTTGAGTAACCCATGATGGGAATGGGTAACCGCCACTCCGCTCGATACGCTGCACACTCCTGATCATCACCGGCCTGCAGCAGGCCAGGAGTGCCGCATCATGAGTGGTCACCGCTCGTATTTCAATCTGGGGCTGGGCGCCTGTCTGGTGGCCTCGCTGTCAGCGGTTGCCGCCGATGGCCCGACCGTGCACGTGTACAACTGGTATGACTACATCGGCCCCACCACCCTGCATGACTTCAAGCGGGACACCGGTATCCAGCCGGTCTACGACACCTTCGACAGTGCCGAAGTCCTCGAAGGCAAACTGCTGACCAGCCGCAGCGGATACGACGTGGTGGTGGCCAGCAACTTCAGTTTGCCGACCCTGATCAAGGCCGGCGCCCTCGCCCCGCTGCCCCACGCGCAGATGCCGGACTTCAAGAACCTGGACACCGACCTGCTGGCGAAACTGGCCAACAACGATCCGGGCAACCAGTACGCTGTGCCGTATCTGTGGGGCACCAACGGCATCGGCTATAACGTGGACAAAGTGCGCGCCGCTTTGGGCGACAAGGCGCCGGTGGATTCCTGGGACCTGGTGTTCAAGGAAGAGAACCTGGCCAAACTTGGCGAGTGCGGCGTGGCGATGCTCGACTCGCCCGCGGAAATGCTGCCGGTCGCCCTGCACTACCTGGGCCTGCCACCCAACAGCACCAATCCCGAGGATTACAAGAAGGCCGAAGCGCTGCTGCTCAAGCTGCGTGCGCATATCGCCTACTTCAATTCGTCGAAGTTCATCAGTGACCTGTCCAACGGCAACATCTGCGTCGCCGTGGGTTGGTCCGGCGCGATGCTCGAAGCCAAGGCCACCGCCGAGCAGGCCGGCAATGGCGTGAAAATCGCCTACAGCTTGCCCAAGGAAGGCGCGCCGGTGTGGTTCGACACGCTGGTATTGCTCAAGGACGCACCGCATCCCGAACAGGGCCTGGCCTTCATCGACTACCTGATGCGCGCCGAGGTCATTGCCCCGGTCAGTAATCACCTCAATTACCCCAACGGCAACCGCAACGCGACAGCGCTGGTGGCGGAGGCAACGCGCACCAACCCTGCGGTTTACCCGTCGGCCGAAGCCCTGGCCACACTCTTTACCCTGCAACCCTTGCCGCCGGCCACCGAGCGTGTGCGTACGCGGATCTGGAGCAAGGTCAAGAACGGTCAGTAGGCACACCTCACTCCTACAGGGGATGCGGTGCTCACAAAAGCATTTTTCCACCACGAACTTGAAGACGAGAGAACCCATGAAACCACGTGCCCGCGACCTCAATATCCAGTTTGGCCAACTGCAACCCGGCCCCCTCAACGCCATCACCGATGTACCCGGCGTGCGGGTCGGCCACAGCGATGTGCGTGGTCGCACCGCCAAGGGTCGCGATATCCTGACCGGGGTGACCGTGATCGAACCCCGTGCCGGTTCCACCAGCCAGCAACCCTGTTTTGCGGGGGTCCATGTGCTCAATGGCAACGGCGATGCCACGGGGCTTGAGTGGATTCGCGAAGCCGGCCTGTTGACCAGCCCGATCGCCTTCACCAACACCCATAGCCTGGGCGTGGTGCGTGATGCATTGATCGTCCAGGACCGGGAGCAGCAACAGGACGAAGGGCGGCTCTACTGGAACATGCCGGTGGTGCTGGAGACCTTCGACGGCTTGCTCAATGACATCAACGGCTTCCATGTGAAGCCCGAACATGTCGCCCAAGCCCTGCGCGCGGCAGTCGGCGGCCCGGTAGCCGAAGGCAATGTCGGCGGCGGCAGCGGCATGATCTGTCACGAGTTCAAGGGCGGCATCGGCACCTCTTCGCGACGTTTGAGCAATGCCCAGGGCGGCTGGACGGTTGGCGCGATAGTCCAGGCCAACCATGGCATCCGCAATGAGTTGCGCGTCGACGGCTACCCGGTCGGGCGCTACATGCAGCAGGTCGATTCACCGTTTCTCAAGGCTTCACTGCCGCATCCGGGCATGGGTTCGATCGTGGTGTGCCTGGCCACCGATGCGCCATTGCTGCCGCACCAATGCACACGCCTGGCCCAGCGCGCCAGCCTCGGCCTGGCCCGCACCGGCGGCGGCAATGAAGACCACAGCGGCGACATTTTCATCGCTTTCGCCACCGGCAACCGGCATGTACCACCGGCGGCCTACGAGAGCAAAAAAGCGCCGACCTGCGACAACCTGAGCATGGTCAATAACGATCACATCAGCGAATTGTTCCTGGCGGCCACCGAGGCCGTTGAGGAAGCCATCATCAACGCCTTGCTCGCCGCCGAAACGACGGAAGGTAACGGCCACGCAGTGCCGGGGCTGGATGCCGAAACGCTGCTGGAGGCCTTGAACCAGGCCGGTTGGCCCGGGGAGCGCAATCGCAGAAGCTGACACTTGTGGGGGGATTCGACTAGCGGTACTTGAGACCCGCCCCCCATCTTCCTACGATGGAGTTGCGCAGCCGCTTGCTTGTCCAAGCCGTTGCGTAGGTGGTGAGTGCATTGAACCCCTATCAAGCTCACCGCCTGCTTCATGCGCATCTTGAGCCTCAATGGCTCCACTTCTCCCCATCAAAGAGCTTTGAGGCTCTTTTTTAACTGCGCGAAAACCAGACACTGAAAGCCCGGCAACTGCCCGGGCTTTGTTTTTTCCAGAACCCACCGCAAATCCCCTTGCCTGATCGTTCCCACGCTCTGCGTGGGAATGCCGCCAGGGACGCTCCGCGTTCCGCTGTCGACGCATGACGTGAGCCCTGCGCAACGGTGACGCGGAGCGTCACAGGATGCATTCCCACGCAGAGCGTGGGAACGATCATTTGGGGCCCCATTAAACCACGATGGCTTAAGTGAACAGCATTACGGCACCTGGCCGGGCTTTATGCTTTCCAGAACCCACCGCAAATCCCCTTGCCTGATCGTTCCCACGCTCTGCGTGGGAATGCCGCCAGGGACGCTCCGCGTTCCGCTGACGACGCATGACATGAGCCCTGCGCAACGGTGACGCGGAGCGTCACAGGAACGATCATTTGGGTGCCCCATTAAACCACGATGGCTTAAGTGAACAGCATTACGGCACCTGGCCGGGCTTTGTGCTTTCCAGAACCCACCGCCAATCCCCTTGTAGGAGCGAGCATGCTCGCGCCTACAAGTTAACCGCGTTTTTCCAATCGTTCCTGGACAAACTCGCTGGCCTTGCGCGTCAGCTGGTCCAGATGCCGGTCACGCTGCTTCTCCGCATCGAGCATCGCCCGCTTGCCGTGCTTTTGCAGCAGGTAGGTATGAATCTGCCGCACCTCCAGCGAGCTATAGATGGGCGCCACATCCAACAGCGCCCTCAAGCCATCGCTGCCGTGATCGCGGGTGTTCATCAGCACCTGGGTGGCGCGCACGCCTACCACCTGGAAACCCATGGACTCAAAGTACGGCACCTTGGCCACTGCGCACGCCAGCTCGGCATGCGGGTAACGGCCGACCATCTCGCGCAGCATCCTGCGCGCAATCCCTTGTCGCCGATGACCGGCATCCACGGCCATATAGGCCACGCTGCACGCGTCGGGATCGTCCTTGACCGGCAGGTACAACAGGAAACCTGCGACCTTGTCCGGATCGTCCAGGTCCGTGGCGACGATCAGTTCCACCTCAATGCCTTTCGCCCCGTTCAAGGCCTCCAGGTACAGGTGCACCTCGTAGCCGATCGCATACTGGTAGACGTTGTACAACAGGTTGCTCGGCGCGATCGCGACCATGCTGATATCGGTCAGGTTGTCGACCACCATCTGCAGGATCTGACTGTTGACCGACTCGGGGCACGGGGTTTTGTAGTGGGTGATCTGGGGCATTGCGGGGATTGACTCCGGGGAATGGGTGCGGCTGCCTATCATAACGTGCCGGAGCGAGTTACTCGCCTGTGATCGTTCCCAGGCTCTGCATGTGTGGCGACGGGCACGGGCAACACGCGCTTGGTGCCCGGTCCACGCCATGTAGACCGGGCACCAAGCAACCGAGCCATCAACAGATTTTGTTCACGGGTTTATAGACCCCTGCCAGATACACATCCACGTGGTTTTTCGGTCGATAATTGCTGACCGTGATCACCCGTTGCTGCACGGTGTCATCGATGCATTCCTGGCCAAAACATGTCTTGCCGATCGGCCGGAAATAGCGTGCGTTCAACAGTCGGTAGGTGCCCCCCAGAAAGTCCTGATAGGAGTCGGTGATCTCCGGAAGCGCATTCGGCGGCCGGGGGATTTTTTTCGGGTTCAGGTCCAGTCCGCACTCCATCGCCTTGTTCGCCATCCAGCGCAAGGGTATATCCGACAGCGAGTTATCGGCATAACCGCCCCCCACGTTCGCATGCGCCCCACAGAACCAGACCTGTTCCATCACTTGATTGGGCTTGGCAATCGGGTCCCATAAGGTGCATTCGTAATTGGCCCGATGCTCGTCGATGGCCACGGCATGGAAGGCATTGCGCACAATCCCGCTGAGCTCGGTGTCGTGAAACTCATAGTACCTGTGGTTGAACCACTCAGCCGATTTGAACGGCACGCCCAGGGCGCCGACCGTGTCCCAGACACCGAGGAAATGGATGTCGATTTCCCGGGAGTAACTCTGGCGAAAAAACTGCGCGTTTTCCGTATCCGCGCTCGAATCACGGGTGCGGTACAGGGTGTAGGCCTCATCGATGCGGTCGATGTGCTTTTTCGTCAGCAACCCGACATTGCGGATCAGCCCCACCAGGCTACGCGCGGAATAGGCGCCGCGACTGAAGCCGAAAATGAACACCTGGTCGCCCTCCTCGTACAGCTTGGCCAGGGCGACATAGCCTTCCTTGATTTTCTTCGATAGCCCCACCCCGAAGGCCCCGCCCTCAAGTTTGTCGTACCAGTCGGTGCCCACGCCGGCGACATAGATTTTCTTCTGCGGCGTGCCGTCTTTGTGGCTGGGGAGGATCGCGTCATGCAGCTTGACCACATTGGTGCTGGCGTCGCCATCGATCTCCGGCGCCTGATCAGGCAGGTTCCAGGTGCCGTCGAATGCGACGATTATTTTCTTTGGCATATTCATCTCCCGTCACTGTTCACTACCCCTGCACGTTCGCTAGCGCTGTGGCGCGACCATGCGAAACTGGATATTGATGTCGTTGGAAACAAAGCTGTCGGCCCACTCCCCCTCGCCGATCTTGAAGTCGTTGCGCTTGAGCGTCAGCTCGCCGACGAAGATCCCGACACCGCCCTCGGCCTTGAGCAGAACCGGCACATCCACCTTGCGTGTCAGGCCCCGCAGCGTCAGGTTGCCGGTAATCAGGTAGCGGTCATTGCCGAGGTCCTTGACGCGCGTTGATTCGAAGGTCGCCTGGGGATAGCGCTCGGTGTCGAACCAGGCAGGCTTTTGCAGCTCGGTATTGGCGTCGTCACTACCGGCGTCGATGCTGGTCAGGTCGATGGTCAAGTTGGCGTGGGCTGCCTCGGGGTGGGCGGTATCGAAATCAAGGTCCCCGACGAATTCCTTGAAAGAGCCAAAGGCCCGCGTGCCCATCTGGTTGTAGGTGAACCTGATGGTGCTGGCCTTGGCATTCACATCCGAGTATTCAACGGCGCCACCCTGCGCAGGAACGCCCAACACGAGCAGGGCGACCAGGGATACAAAACGCAGGAATCGAGAGTTCATGGAACACTCCGGGCCGGGGCGCCCTCATGGGAAAGTGTCGAACACACGCAAGCCAGCAGTAGGAGGACTAAAGCAAAGAACGGCTGTTTATTCCACTGGCCGCACGGATTTGCGACCATCTGTTGCAGTAGCCGGCTGGCCGGCGAAGACGATTTCAGGCCTCGCGCTGCCACGCCCGCTGCAACAGATCGATGACCTCTTTGTCCGACGTTTGGGAAAAATCCATGTACCAATGCCCGATCGACGTGAACCAATCGGGCATGATTGGACACACCAGCTCATCCACTTCACGACGCAGCGCCTCGACCGTTTCAATCGGCGCCAGCGGCACCGCCACCACGATGCGCGCCGGTGACTGTGCACGCGCGGCCCGCACCGCCGCCAGCATCGAGGCCCCTGTGGCCAACCCGTCGTCGATCAGAATCACCACCTGGTCCTTGAGCTGCACCGGCGCCCGCGTGCCTCGGTAAACCTGCTCGCGACGCATCAGCTCCCGGGTTTCCCGGGCGACCACGGCCTCGAACGCGGCCTTGTCAATCGGATGTGCCCGCAGCGCCTGCTCATTGCGAATTTCAATGCCGCCACTGGCAATGGCGCCCATGGCGTACTCCGGGTGGGACGGAACACCCAGCTTGCGCACCAGCATCAGGTCCAGGCGCACGCCGAGCGCGGTAGCGACTTCATAGGCCACCGGCACGCCGCCCCGGGGCAGGGCCAGGACGATCACATCGGCGCGACGGGCATAAGGAAGCAGCGGCTCCACCAGGCGTCGACCGGCGTCGCTGCGGTCGCGCAGGAGGGTTTGCGATGAGTGATTCATTTGAAACCTCCCCAGGCGATCAACGCCTGTCGGTTCGCATCACATCATCAATTGTCGGTTCGACGGTGACTGTCAGCAAGCTCGAACACAAGGAGCGAGCCTGCTCGCGATGGAGGTCAACGATGACGCGGGGAGCCTGGCACCCCGCGGTGCTCTCAGGTTTTTCGTCGGAACGCCACCCGGAGCATGCTCGCTCCTACACGGCCCGCGCCCTACACCAACCGCTCAATCTTCTGGTGCTGCCACACCAGCTTGTAGTACAGCGTCTGCAACGCCAGCATCCCCAGATACGCCACCGGAAACGCCATCCAAACCCCTTGCAACCCAAACCGCGCATCCAGCAAATACGCCACCGGCAACTGCACACCCACCACGCACACAATCGAGATCGCCACCGGCACCATCACCGTACCGCTGGCGCGCATGATGCCGCCGATGATCGCCTGGAAGCCGAACACCAACAGGCTCCAGAGCATGATGTGCAACAAGTGCTCGGCCATGCTGCGCGTCGCGTCTTCGGTAAGGAACAAGCCCAGCAACCAGTGCGACAGCAAATACCCCAACACCACCAACCCACCGGTCAGGCACACGTTGATCATCAAACCTGTGCGCAGGATCGGCCCGATCCGTTCGATGCGCCCTGCCCCGATCGCCTGCGCGCCGAGGATCGACGCCGTGATCGCAATCGACAGCGCCGGAAACTGCACGTAATTGACGATCTGCGTCACCGCGCCGTATGCCGCCGTCGCCTGGGAGCCGTGTTGGTTCACCAGCGCCAGAATCACCAGCTCCGACAACGACAACACCACCATCTGCAACCCGGTGGGCAAGCCGATGCGCAGCACCTTGCCGAGGATCGCCATGTCCAGCTTCATCGCCGCGAAAAACTCTCGGTCTGGCGCCAGCGGATGGCCCTTGCGAATCAAGCGCCACGCCAACCACCCCATCGCCGCCAGGTTACCCGCCAACCCGGCAAACGCCGCACTCTGGATCCCCATCGGCGGCAACCCCAGCCACCCGCGGATCAACGCCGGCGTCAGCGCCAGGCCGATACAGGTCGACACCACCAGCGCCAACAACGGCGACAACGTATCGCTCACCCCGCGCAGCAACTGCGTGAACAACACAAACACCAATAGCGTCGGCATGAACCACAACATCACATGGGCATACGCCACCGCATCGTCCAGCACATCCGCCGGCGTCCCCAACCCCACCAGTGAAGACCGCGCAAACACACTCCCTACCACCGCCGCCACCAGCCCGATCAACACCCCCAACAACAAGGTCGACCCGGCGATGGCCTTCACCAAATGCGTCTCCCGCGCGCCCCAGGCTTGGCCGATCAACACACCAGCGCCTGCGCCGAGGCCGATGACCAAGGCGATGAAAAAGAACACGATGGGGAACATGCCGGACACGGCCGCCAGGGCCTGGGTGCCGAGCATCTGGCCGATGTAGATGCTGTTGACGGTGCCGGACATGGATTGCAGGAAGTTCGACAGGACCATGGGAGCGAGGAACAGCAGGTAGGTTTTCCAGAGGGCGCGTTGCGGGTGGGCTGGGGTTTGCATTGGGCAGAGGTCCATCTCGACGGCTGGGGTGTTGATTGAGGATAGCTTCGGTGGCTGAAACCAACGGTCGACGACCATCTCAAGTCTGTGTTTGGATTTCCATTGAAGTGATAGGAAAGGTCTGAGAATTCATCATCACAGATCCTACATGAAGCTCGGAATGCCTCACCTTGCCCATCGATCCGATGAAGCTTATAGTCCGCCCGTCGCCCAAATGGCGACTCAGGTTTGGCGACCTGACTGATCGGGTGCAAAAGCTCTGTGCTTTCTTGCAGGTGCTTTTGCACGTTCGCAAAGCTGTCTTTATGGCAGTTGTGCGCGGGAGACCTTCGGGTCTGCCGGATTCCGATCCCGGTTCGCCAACCTGCGTACAGCTGTCACCCATTTGTTTGGCGACGAATGAGGGACAGTCAACCTTTGCGCTGATCGGAGTGTTCACCTATGGAAAGATACATGCCCCTCACCGGAATCGACCTGGTTCCGGCCTCCCTGCTCATCGACACCCAAGCCCCACTCGACGTTCTGCAAGCCATGGCGGATTACCGAATTCGCACGGTAACGCAAGTACTGGAGAACATCGCCTTTCGCGCAGAGATTGGTTGCGACACGGTGGTGTTGTCGGACTTTTCCAAGCTGTTGGCTATACCGTTGCGCGATGGTTGTGACTTGATGGATGTGATTGGACGGCGTTTGCGGGCGCAGGCGGCGGAGTAAATGAAATATCGCAGATAACAAAAAACCCGCACCAGGCGGGTTTCTTGGGTGTTTCAGGTGGTGTTGGAACCACCTGAAAACGAAAGGTGGTGCCCAGAGACGGAATCGAACCGCCGACACGGGGATTTTCAATCCCCTGCTCTACCGACTGAGCTATCTGGGCCGCGGCGCAATTAAACGTTCTTTACTGCTCGGGCGTCAAGCACGAAATCAAAAAAACTTAAGAAATACCTATACTTACGATTGCCCTAAACGCCTACACAGAGGGGGTGATTATTTTGAGGATTGACATTATTGCCTCAGTCAACAATATAATTGCCTAAAGCAACCATGTAGACCTTTTCATGACCGATCCCATCATTGAGCGCGCCGAAACGGTACGCCGCTTCAACCGGTTCTACACCCACCAGATCGGCGCTCTGCAAGAGCATCTGCTTCAAGCCGAGTTTTCGTTGACCGAAGCTCGCATCCTTTATGAATTGGGCGCCAGCGCTGGGCTGAAGAGTTCAGACCTCTGCCAGATGCTAGGCCTGGATGCCGGTTACCTTAGCCGGGTCATTGGAGGATTCGAGAAAAAAGGACTGATCGTCAGGACTCGCTCGGTAAGCGATGCCAGAGCATCCCAAATCCAGCTCACCGACCTTGGCCGCACGGTGCTGGCCTCCCTGGAGCAAGCCGCTCGTGAGGAAGTCGTGGTGATGCTGCAACGCTTGCCGCAATCACAGCAAGAGCAATTGACCCAAGCCATGTCACGGATACAGACGTTATTGGGTGGCAGCGATCGCTCCTACCTCCTGCGCGATCCTCAAGCCGGTGACATGGGGATTGTCGTTCAGCAGCAAGCTGAACTTTATGCACGTGAATACGGTTGGAATTCGGAGTTCGAAGCGCTGGTGGCGGAAATCGTTGCCAAGTACCTTCGTGAGTTCGACCCGTCCTGCGAGCGCTGCTGGATCGCAGAAAAAGATGGCAAGGTCATCGGTTCGGTTTTTGTCGTCCGACATGACGAGACAACCGCCAAGCTGCGGATGCTGTACGTGGATGCGAGCGCCAGAGGGATGGGAATCGGCAATCGGTTGCTGCAAGAGAGCCTGCGATTTGCACGCCACGCTGGATACAAGAGCATGGTCCTCTGGACGACCAGCGTGCTTGACGATGCCCGAAAGCTGTATCAGAAGGCAGGTTTTCAGTTGGTCGAAGAGGAACAGGTACACAGCTTCGGAAAAGACCTCGTCAGCCAGACTTGGGCTCGGGATTTGTAGTGGTGTTGACCGCATTGAAATGGGTTGGGACCACAAGGGGTGCGGCGCAAAGGGCACAGATTTATTTTTAAGGACAGCGCCGTGCTAACTGTAAAGGGCCCTTGAAGGGCCCTTTATCCGTTGAAAAACGAGAGACGCTTTTCACATGCTTGCTCCAGAGCTGCACCTGGATCCGATTCGGTTTATGCAACGCACTCAAACCAGACACAGCGCCACCGGCGCCTCCCACCCTATATTGATGCATTTGCTCACTCAGCCACCCGATTTGCAAAAACCAGCATCCGGGCGAGTCACAGCCAGCGCTGCGGGTGAAGCTGACAAAACCGTAATCTTCAGCTCAGCCTTCTGAAAGGTTGCACTCACTACCCTCTTCATCCAACGTGGCAACATCTCCTGATTGCTCCGTCATCCGACTGACTGGGAACAAAGCGTCATGCGACCTGAAACTTCTAGACGAACCTTTGTGAAGGGGCTCGCCGCCACCGGGATTCTTGGTGGCCTCGGGCTATGGCGCACACCTGTCTGGGCGATTACCAGCCCGGGCGAGGCGAATGTCCTGGCCGGTACCGACTTTGACCTGTTCATCGGCGAAACCCCGGTCAACATCACCGGCAACCGGCGCACCGCGATGACCATCAATGGCGGTATTCCCGGCCCCCTGCTGCGCTGGCGCGAAGGCGACACAGTGACACTGCGGGTGAGGAACAAGCTCAATGCCGATACCTCCATTCACTGGCACGGTATTTTATTGCCGGCCAACATGGACGGCGTACCGGGGCTGAGCTTTCATGGCATCGAACCCGGTGGGATGTATGTCTATCAGTTCAAGGTCAGGCAGAACGGTACTTACTGGTATCACAGTCATTCGGGGCTTCAGGAACAGTCAGGTGTCTACGGCCCATTGGTGATCGATGCGAAGGAGCCGGAGCCGTTTGAGTACGACCGCGATTATGTGGTGATGCTGACCGACTGGAGCGACGAAGACGCGGTCGGCCTGATGAAGACGTTGAAGAAACAGTCGGATTACTACAACTACAACAAGCGTACCGTGGGCGACTTCATTCACGACGTCAGCGAGAAAGGCTGGAGTTCCACCGTCTCAGATCGAAAGATGTGGGCCGAAATGAAGATGAATCCCACAGACCTGGCCGACGTCAGCGGCGCGACTTATACCTACTTGTTGAACGGCCAGGCGCCTGACATGAACTGGACCGGTGTATTCCGTCCCGGAGAGAAACTGCGCCTGCGCTTTATCAACGGTTCCGCCATGACCTACTTCGATGTACGCATTCCCGGTCTGAAAATGACGGTGGTCGCAGCGGACGGTCTGCACGTCAAACCGGTAAGCGTCGACGAGTTTCGCATCGCAGTGGCCGAGACATTCGACGTGATCGTCGAGCCGACCCAGGATGCCTACACCTTGTTTGCCCAGTCGATGGATCGCACGGGCTATGCCCGCGGCACGCTGGCGGCGAAGGTGGGTTTGTCCGCGCCGATCCCCCCCCTGGACCCGAGACCGCTGGTGACCATGGATGACATGGGCATGGGCGGTATGGATCACGGCAGTATGGGCGGTGACATGGCGGGTATGGATCACAGTCAGATGACCGGCATGGACCACAGCTCAATGCAAGGCATGGCCGGCATGGGCGAAATGCAATCCCATCCCGCGACGGAAAACAACAATCCGCTGGTGGACATGCAAGCCATGACCACTTCCCCCAAACTCGATGACCCGGGCCTCGGCCTGCGTGACAACGGACGTCGCGTCCTGACCTATTCCGACCTGCGCAGCACCTTTGCGGACCCGGACGGCCGCGACCCCGGCCGCACCCTGGAACTGCACCTCACTGGCCACATGGAAAAGTTCGCCTGGTCGTTCAACGGCGTGAAGTTCTCCGACGCCGAACCGCTGCGCCTCAAGTACGGCGAGCGAATCCGCATCGTACTGGTCAACGACACGATGATGACGCATCCCATTCACCTGCATGGCATGTGGAGCGACCTTGAAGACGAGAACGGCCAGTTCATGGTGCGCAAACACACCATCGACATGCCGCCAGGCTCACGGCGCAGTTATCGGGTGACTGCCGACGCGCTCGGCCGCTGGGCCTATCACTGCCACCTCCTGTACCACATGGAAATGGGCATGTTCCGTGAAGTTCGCGTGGAAGAATGAGGCGCTACCCCATGATGATCAGGATCACCCCGATTTCCCTGGCGCTCGTGACCGCGAGTCTGACACTGTCGTCGGCAATGGCCGCCACAGGCGAGATGCAGGGTATGGACCACAGCCAGATGCAAGGCATGGACCACAGCCAGATGCAGGGCATGGATGACGGCCAGATGCAACCTGCCGCGCCTGCCGAAAGCCGCACGCCGATCCCGGCGTTGACCGATGCCGACCGCGCCGCCGTATTCGTCAGCCCCGATGGCCATAACGTCCACGACTCCGCGCTCAACCATTACCTGCTTGCCGAAAAGCTCGAATGGCAGGACGCTGATGATGGCAGCACCCTGGCCTGGGATATCTCAGGCTGGATCGGAGGCGATATCGACCGCCTGTGGCTGCGCTCCGAAGGCGAACGCACCAACGGCAGGACCGAAGATGCGCAGGTCCAGGCACTGTGGGGCCACGCCATCTCCCCGTGGTGGGACGTGGTGAGCGGCGTTCGCCAGGATTTCAAGCCCGGCGCCCCGCAAACCTGGGCGGCGTTTGGAGTCCAGGGCATGGCGCTGTACAACTTCGAAACCGAAGCCACGGCCTTTATCGGTGAAGGTGGCCAAACGGCCGCGCGACTGGAAGGTGACTACGACATCCTGTTGACCAACCGACTTATTTTGCAGCCAACCGCCGAACTTAATTTCTACAGCAAAAATGACCCTCAACGAGGCATGGGTTCCGGCCTGTCCAACACTGAGGCAGGCCTGCGCCTGCGTTATGAAATCCGCCGGGAGTTTGCCCCTTACATCGGCGTGACGTGGAACCGCACCTACGGCAAAACAGCCGATTATGCCAAGGACGACGGCGAGGATCGCAGTGAAGCACGCCTGGTCCTTGGTGTTCGGATGTGGTTCTAGAACGCATCAACTTAACAATCAAAAAAATTACCGCTTGAAGCGGTCAGAGGCCTTGTATGCGATTGATCAAAACCACCGCTGTTGCCATCGCACTGTCTGGCGGGTTACTGATGAGCACATTCGCTCAGGCGCACCCGAAACTGCTCTCCTCCATCCCGGAGGAAGGGGCGCACGGCGCGGCCCCCGGCAAGATCGAACTGCACTTTTCGGAAAACCTCGTGACCCAGTTCTCTGGCGCGAAACTGGTCATGACCGAAATGCCCGGCATGGCCCACTCCCCGATGCCCATGAAGGTCAAAGTCTCTGGCGGCAGCGATCCGAAAACCATGGTTATCACGCCGCTCTCTCCATTGCCCGCCGGTAGCTATAAAGTCGAATGGCGCGCGGTGTCATCGGACACTCATCCGATCACAGGCAACGTTTCGTTCAAAGTGAAGTAACCGATGAGCGATTGGGTCAGCATTGCCCTGCGCCTGGGCTTGTACATGGATTTGATGCTGCTCTTTGGCGTGGCGCTTTTCGGGTTGTACAGCCTTGAAGGACGAGCGCGAGTGTCAGGGGCCGTGTTGCCGTTTAGGTCCGTGTTGGCGGGGACGACGGCGCTGGGCGTACTGGCGTCTGTCGCCAGCCTGGTGATGATGGCGAGCGCCATGAGTGGGGAGTCGGACTTCGCTGAGCTGCGTCCGCATATTGAGATGATGGTATCGGAGACGGACGTAGGGCTTGCCTGGGTCGTGCGAATCATCGCGTTGCTTGTTGGCGGTCTAGCGGTGACGCTCTACCAACGTGCACCCGGCGTTAGCTTGTGGGTCGCAAGTATTGCCGGTGGTATAGCCCTGGCCAGTCTCGCCTGGAGCGGCCATGGGGCGATGGATGAAGGCAGTCGTCGGTATTGGCATTTTGCGATGGACATATTGCACTTGCTGGCGGCAGGCGCGTGGTTTGGAGCATTGGTGGCTTTTGCCAGGATGGCAATGCTCGACACGCTGCAAACCCAAGAGAGCATTGGATTGCTAGCCCGGGCCGTCACCCGGTTCGAATCGGTAGGCGCCTTGATCGTGGTCGTCATCACGGTCACGGGCGTCGTGAACTACCTGTTCATCGTGGGGCCGAAACTCGATAGCGTGCTTTCAAGTACCTACGGGGCTTTGCTGTTCATCAAGGTTGTGTTGTTTGCCGGGATGCTGGTGCTGGCCGCATTGAACCGATTTCACCTTGGCCCGCTTTTGCAGCAATCGTTGCGAAACGGAGAATATCGAGCGGCGGCCAATGCGTTAAGGCGCAGCGTGTTGGTCGAGTTAGCGACAGCGGTCCTGATTGTTGGGCTAGTGGCCTGGTTGGGAACCTTGAGTCCTGATCTGGAGACAGCCTCCCAATAGTGTCGCTGGTGTGTGGCTTTTTTATTGATCTGGTCAATCCTGTGATTATCGGGATATTTAGCGGGCTCCAGGGGCGTTAGGCGAAGCGTAAACGGGCACCGTGCGGGGTGCGCGTTTTTCTTCAAGGCTTGAGCGCAGCACTCCGGGTACCGGCAAACGCACTCGTACCCAGCCAGCGCCACAGGTTCTGCGCATCTTGCGCTGCGCCGTCCACCCGCAGTTCATGCGACTGCAGCACCTCTTGCGGTGTGCGGTCGCCCGCCCACACTTCGGTCAACGCGCGAACGCTTGAGTCGACGACGAGCGTCAATTCCCGTCCGGGGTCGTCGCGGCACAGGTCTGCCACACCCTGTTCGACCACCAGCCACCACTCGCACTCACCGGGTCGCGCATCGCGGAACTTGAACTGGATGACCACCGGTCGGGCCGGGAACGTCTCGATGCGCACGAACCGGCGCACGTCCCACATGAGCAGCCCCGCATCGAGTTGATCATCGCGCAGGCGACTGCCGATCCAGCGCGCGCCCCAATGCCCCAGCGCCATGATGATGGGCCGCAATTGCTCACCCGCCTCGGTCAGGCTGTATTCCCAGACTTTGCCAACCGCCGTGCGGCGTACCACACCGATGTCTTCCAGATGGCGTAGCCGCTGTGCAAGCAGGTTGGTGGACATGCGAGGTACGCCGCGGTGCAGTTCATTGAAGCGTTTGCTGCCGCACAGCAGTTCGCGCACCACCAGGGGCGTCCAGCGTTCGCACAGTGCTTCGGCACCGCGGGCGACCGTGCAGAACTGACCGTAGCTTTCGTCCATCGCCTGTACTCCCAGCGCTGCAACGCTTCAGATTCTGTACTAGTACGGGGACTTGGCCGCGCGCACGCTGAAGTCTCAGGCAGCCAATTGCCTCAGGAGAACGCCATGACCAAGATCGCCATTATTCAGCGCCCGCCCGTACTGCTCGATCGCAACGCGACGATCGCCCGGGCCGTGCAATCGGTCGGCGAGGCCGCAGCGACGGGAGCCTCGCTGATTGTGTTGCCCGAATCGTACATTCCAGGTTACCCGTCCTGGATCTGGCGGCTGGCGGCGGGAAAGGACGGCGCTGTCATAGGCCAGTTGCACACGCGGCTGCTGGCCAACGCCGTTGATATCGCCCATGGCGACCTGAACCAATTGTGCGAGGTTGCCCGCGCTCATGCCGTGACGATCGTCTGTGGCATCAATGAATGCGAGCGACGCAATGGCGGCGGCACGCTCTACAACAGCGTAGTCGTTATTGGCGCCAATGGCGAAGTGCTCAACCGCCACCGCAAGCTGATGCCGACCAATCCCGAGCGCATGGTGCATGGCTTTGGCGATGCGTCCGGGTTGCGCGCCGTCGATACACCGGTCGGCCGCCTGGGCGCGCTCATCTGCTGGGAAAACTACATGCCGCTGGCGCGCTACGCTCTGTATGCCCAAGGGGTGGAAATCTACGTCGCCCCCACGTACGACGCGGGCGAGGGTTGGATCAGCACCCTGCGTCACATTGCCCTGGAAGGCCGCTGCTGGGTGCTCGGCAGCGGTACAGCGCTGCGCGGCAGCGACATCCCCGAGGACTTTCCCTCCCGCGCGCAACTGTTTGCCGATCCGGACGAATGGATCAACGACGGCGACTCGGTGGTGGTCAACCCCCAAGGCCGGATCGTCGCCGGCCCGTTGCACCGAGAGGCAGGCATTCTGTATGCGGACATCGACGTTTCACTCGTTGCCCCCGCGCGACGGGCGCTCGACGTCACCGGGCACTATGCGCGTCCGGATATTTTCGAACTGCAGGTGCGGCGCACGCCAGCGACCGCAGTGCGCTATATCGACGAGTGAAGGCAGGTAACGTTCGTGCGAGCAATCGCCCGACCACTGATCAAGGAGTCATGCCATGAGGTCGTATAAAGGCAGTTGTTTTTGCGGCGCAGTCGAGTTCACCGTCAGCGGTGAACCGGCCGCGATGGGTTATTGCCATTGCCAGTCGTGCCGGCACTGGTCAGCAGGCCCGGTCAATGCCTTCACATTGTGGAAACCCGAGGCGGTGCAAGTGACTCGGGGCGCCGACAACATCGGCACCTATAACAGGACACCACAGAGTTACCGCCAGTGGTGCAAGGCCTGTGGCGGGCATCTGTTCACCGAACACCCGGGGATGGGGCTGATCGATGTGTATGCCGCGCTCATCCCGGATCTGGAATACTCGCCAGGCGTGCATGTCCACTATCAGGAGTCGGTGCTGCATATCAAGGATGGCTTGCCCAAGTTCAAGGATGTGCCGAAAGAGTTGGGGGGTTCGGGTGTTAGCGTGGATGAATAGTGCCGCCGCGAATACTTCTCCAGTTCGTGAGCGATAACGCGAGCTTGCTCCTACACAGACACGACGGAGTTACCTACATGGAAGTTGCCAACTTATTGCAACCTGCAGAATGCACGGGAATGGAGGACATCAGACGCGAGATCGATGCCCTCGACCAGGCCGTTATCAAGCTGTTGGGCCGGCGTTTTCAGTACGTGCTGGCGGCGTCGAAATTCAAGACCTCTGCGGCTTCGGTGCATGCCCGGGAGCGGTTCGATTCGATGCTGGCGACACGTCGGCAGTGGGCTGAGGCAGAAGGCCTGAGCCCGGATGCGATCGAAAAGATGTATAGCGATTTGGTGAAGCATTTTATTGCCGAGGAGATGAAACACTGGTCGGCGCAATTGCCCCAGAGCTGATTCCGGTGCATTCACCGAAGCCGCCCTTTTTTAATCGACTATCTCAAGGGTTCGTTGGCGTTGATGATAACGGCGTGATCGCGCATTACAGTTGATACGCACTGCAATCAATGCTCCGCGCCACATCATCACGCTCACAAGAGGTCTCGTGCTGGCCCTATCAATCGCATCGATGTTCACCATCACGTCAATGAAGTTCTCTTAAAAACTGCACGGCGTAACATCAGCTCCATACCAACCAACTACACCCCGGAGCACACGATCATGAAACGCCAAACCCTCCTCAGCATCGCTTTCTCGGTTTTTGCAGTTAACGCTTTTGCCGCTACGTCTGTTCAGCCTGTTGTCGCTGAAGGCGGCTCGGATCGACTGATTGAAAGCCGAGTGGCTGAAGGTGGTTCGGATCGTTTGATCGAGAATCGTGTGGCTGAAGGCGGTTCGGATCGCCTGATTGAAAATCGTGTTGCTGCCGATGGTTCCGACCGCTTGCAAGGCAACACTGTCGCTGCCGATGGCTCCGACCGCCTGCAAGGCAACACCGTCGCCGCCGATGGCTCCGACCGCCTGCAAGGCAACACCGTCGCCGCTGATGGCTCCGACCGCCTGCAAGGCAACACCGTCGCCGCCGATGGCTCCGACCGCCTGCAAGGCAACACCGTCGCCGCCGACGGCTCCGACCGCCTGCAAGGCAACACTGTCGCCTGAACCCATCGCTGCACCGCACCCACAAAAAGCCCGGCCTGATCAGCCGGGCTTTTTCGTGTTCACTGCACTGGGAGGCACCTATCGACTGCTATTGGTCCGGGAACCGAACGTATTTCGGGCAGAGTTTTTATGTTTGCTACTATCAATGGGCGGCGTCGAAGTTGAGGTCAGGGGTTTGCACAATCGGCTTGCATTTGCCTGGCATTGATCCACTCATTTCAAATCTGCCTGACCACAGGGAGCTGTGATGCGTACTCCATTTTTCTACGTGTTGGCAGCGATGTTTTTTCTCAGCGGCGCTCCCTGCGTGGCGCAGGCGGCGGATCCAGCCCCCACCCCGACAGCCAGCCCTGCCAATGCGGCAGCGTCCACGGTACCCGCCAAAGACCCGGTGTTTACCCAGGAACAGCTGGATCAAATGCTGGCACCCATCGCGCTTTACCCGGACCCGCTGCTGGCACAGGTACTGATGGCGTCCACCTACCCCGGGGAAGTCGCCGAGGCGGTCACCTGGTCGAAGGCGCACCCGGACGCCAAGGGCGATGATGCGGTCAAGCAAGTGGCGAACCAGCCTTGGGACCCGAGTGTGCAGGCGCTGGTTGCCTTCCCGCAGGTGCTGGCCACGCTGGGGCAGGATCCGGTCTGGGTACAACGCCTGGGGGATGCCTTCCTGGCGCAGCCCGACGATCTCATGAATGGCGTGCAACGCTTGCGGCGTCAGGCCCAGGCAGCCGGCAACCTGCAGAGCAACCAGTATCAGAACGTGACGATCCAGAACGCAGCACCGGCCCCCGCACCAGCCGCCACGACCACGACGGAGGCTCCCGCCCAGGCCCCTGCCAGCAGCAGCTCGACCATCATCATTCAGCCGGCCGATCCGCAGGTGGTGTACGTCCCCACCTATAACCCGACAACCACCTACGGCACCTGGGCCTATCCTGCATCTCCGCCTGCCTACTATCCACCGCCGCCCGCCTATTACCCCGGTCAGGCGCTGATGGCCGGGCTGGCGTTCGGTACGGGCGTGGCGATCGTCGGTGCGCTGTGGGGTGATTGTGACTGGGGCAATAACGACGTCGACATCGACGTCAATCGTTACAACAACATCAACGCCAACAACCGAATTTCCAATAATCAGAACAAGTGGCAGCACAACGCCGCCCATCGCAATGGCGTACCTTATCGAGACAGCAGGAGCCGTGAACAGTACGGTCGGCAGCTGGATGGCTCCCGTCAGCGTCAGGCCTATCGAGGGGACAACGCCCAACGCGCCCAGGCGCGTGAAAATGCCCGCAGCTCAATGGACCGGCATGGCATCGAACGACCTGCCACCAGCAACCTGGAAGCCCGTGATCGGGCGCGCGAAGCCCAGTCCCGGGCCTCGGCGGGCAATCGGATGCAGGCCGGTGCAGACAGACCGAAAGCTGCCGATAGGCCGAGGACGGCTGACCAAAGCCAAGGCACCACCAGAAACACTCGGGAGAATCAGCAATCGAGAGTTCAGCAACCCAGGAATCAGAACCAGGCGGATCAACGAGCACAAACGCGCCAGACGGCGCAAAACCGGCAGGCCGCACCGGCCACCAACAGAGGCAGTGCCCGCAACAATGCCTTCGCCGGCGCGCGTTCACCGTCCCAGGCCAACCTGCAAGCCAATCGTGGCCGGGCCAGCCAGGCATCCTATCAGCGCCCCAGCAGCTCGCGAGCAGCCGGCCATCAGATCAGTCGGCCGTCCAGTCCACCAGCGCGTTCAAGGGGGGGCCGCCGTTGAATATCCATCCTCGAGTAAAGGCACGCAGGGGCGTGCTTGTGCATGCCTTGGCGATCACTGCCGGTTTCGCCTGGTCGTGCATTGCCATGGCGCAGCAGGAATTTGCAACGCCGGAAAAGGCCGCTCAAGCGTTCGTCGAAGCATTGGGTACGAAAAACGCCGACCAAAAACGCCTGGCCGAGTTGCTGGGTGAAGACTGGCGCAGTTTCATCCCTCGCGATGGCGCGGAACGTGAAGACGTGGAGGCTTTTCTGAAGCAATACCACGAGCAACACACGATCGAAAAAACCGGCGACAACAAGGCGATCCTGTCGGTGGGCACTGAGCACTGGACACTGCCTATCCCCATCGTCAAAGGCACGAAGGGGTGGCGCTTCGACATCAAGGCCGGCAGTGCCGAACTTCGTACACGGCAAATTGGCCGCAACGAACTGGCCGCGGTGCAATCGGCGCTGGCTTATCACGATGCCCAGATGGACTATGCCTCGGTGGATCGCGACGGTGACGGCGCCCTCGAATACGCGCAGAAAATCTTCAGTACCCCCGGCAAGCACGACGGACTCTATTGGGCGGACGACGATAGCGGACAGATCAGCCCGCTGGGCCCCGAGTTCGGCAAAACCATTGCCGGCCAGGCCTGGCATGGTTACCGCTTCCGCATCCTGCTGGGCCAGGGGCCTTCCGCACCAGGCGGGGCCTACAGCTACCTCATCGGCGACAAGATGAGCCGGGGTTTTGCACTGATCGCCTGGCCGGCGAAATACGGTGAAACCGGGGTGATGAGTTTCATGATCAGTCATGAAGGACAGGTCTTCGAAAAAGACCTGGGACCTGGCAGTGAAAAGCTGGCGCAGGCGATGAAGCGCTTTGATCCCGATGACAGCTGGGCTGAAGTGCCCGCCGATGACGAGAAGGCGGATTGACTCAAACCTGAGGCAGGTTGATCGTTCCCACGCTCTGCGTGGGAATGCATCCCGTGACGCTCTGCGTCACCATTGCGCGGGCCCCAGTCTTGCGTTGCTAGCGGAACGCGGAGCGTCCCTGGCGGCATTCCCACGCAGAGCGTGGGAACGATCAAAATCCACAACGCTCGTCAGCCACGCTTTCGACGTTTTTTTTCATCCTCATCCAGCGCCTGGCGAACCAGCGCCCGCGCCGCCCAAGCGGTAGTGGCGAGTGATTCTTCGACGCTCGCGCCACCGATATCGCGCACGGCAATCAATGCCTCGGTGCCCATGACGATCGACAGCGCCTGCTTCAGGCGTTTGCGTGCCTTGGGTGACAGTACGTCCTTCATCGAATCGACAATCGGCTCGATGTAGCTCAGGCGTCGGCCCGGTCGCAGGGGCTCGTGGGACTCGCTTTCGAGCCACACGGTCATGAACGAACGCTCCATCACGTGCAGACCGATTTCGTCGTCGAGCAGGAGTTTGTTCAACGCGTTGGCCGCCAGGCCGATGCCCTTGACCGGATCCTGGCCGGGCCGCCAGATGCGCTCCAGTGGCGGCATGTCACGATCGGCGGCCGTCTCGCTTAGCAACGCCTCGACCGTGGGAAAGTAGCGATACGCCGTGGCCCGCGACACCCTGGCGCGCTCGGCCGCTTGCGCCACCGTGGGCTGTTGGCCCTCGTCGCGCAAGGCGATGGCGGCCTCGATCAGCGCCTGGCGGGTGCGCAGCTTCTGGTTGATTCGGCCTTGCGCATCGCCTTCGCCGATCGACGGGCCTGGCTTGGGTCTTGACTGGGAGCTCGACATGGAATAAATGATACCTTGTCTTGTAATGAGACACGAGTCTCATAATAGACGCACGGCACGGGATCTGCCACCGCCCCTGTGCGCGGCACTTGCGGGCATCACGATTTCAGGGATTTTCCAGCAACTGAGCGCGCCTCAGGGCGCTTGAGGTCAATGCCATGAATCACACTCCCCGTTCGCGAACCTGGTTTCGACTCGCGGCCCTCTACTTTGCCCTTGGCGTGATGCTGGGGGTGACGATGGGCGCATCCGGCGACCACTCGCTCTTCGCCGTACATGCCCACATCAATCTGTTGGGATGGGTGTCGATGGCACTGTTCGGCGCCATCGGCACACTGCACCCCAGCATTACCGAGGGTCGCGCGGCTGCCGTGCAGTTCTGGACGTACAACCTGGGGGTACCGGTGATGCTCGGCGCGCTGACCCTGCGCCTGAAGGGCGTTGCGTCGATCGAGCCACTGATTGGCGTTGCATCGATCCTGGTTGGCGTGAGCGTGCTGCTGTTTGCCTGGCTGGTGTTCTCGCGCATCGGCGTTGCTGCCGGGTACTTGAGCCGTACGACAGGCGAATCACGTCTGTCATGACCCGGTAGCCACTGCCGCGGGTGCCGTTTGGACAAGGCACCCGCGCTTCCCGATCAGCGAGACCTACGACTGCGCTCCCCTACTGCGCCAACTGCACGCGCAACCGGCTTCGACGTGACAAACCGGCCTGCAGGGCAAACGCCAGGACCACGGTCGAGGGCGCGGAAAAGCTGCCCAGGCCACCACCGCTGTACATCAGGGCGAGTCCAGCTGCCGTGGCGCCAAACCAGGCCGTAAGGCCCACCGGGTTGAATGCGGCCACGCGTTCCAGCGCCGTCACGTCACTGCGTCCGTAAAGAATCTGCGCCAACGCGACGCCGACCCAGGCCACCACGAAAATGCCTTGGTAAGCCAACGCCTTGAGCAAATAGGCAAACACGTCGGCGAGCATCAAGCCGTACACGATCACCCCAACCGCCAGGGCCCATGCCCAGTACGAACCGCGTACACCGAAACGGGCGAAGAACGCCTGCATGTTGAGCGTTGCCAGGTAGTAATTGGCAGTATTGATGCGGGTTTGCGTGGCCCAGACAAACAACAATCCCCACAGGCCCATCAACTGCAGGATCGCCATGACCACCGACACTTCGTTCAGCGCGCCTTCATGGGGAATGCTGCTGACCAGGTAGATACCCGCTGCGCCGTTGAGCAGAAAGGTCACCGCGTAGAACGGCATGCCGAAGTTCCAGCGACCGTGATACTCAGCGTCCTCGGGCTTGCCGAAACGGGCATAGTCGAAGGTGAACAGCATCAGCACCCAAACGCCCATGTAGGCGACGAAGCAATCCCACCAGCCAGTCGCACTGGGTGTTGCCGGGCCGAAATCCAGCCATTGCGGCTGGTAACCATAGCGGCTGATCGACAGCCCCACCGCCACCAGCAAGCCACCCAGGTAGACCGGCAGCAGCACGCCATTGAGCTTGTCCAGCCAGTGCTGCACGCTGCCCAGGATCATCGGCACGCTGTACAGCACCACCAGCAACGCGGCCAGTGGATAGACCAGTTCGGGGTACAGGTGATTAAGCGCCACGGCGATCACCGAACCCTCGAACACCGCGTAATAGATCGCCGTGGAAAAGAAGATCAAGGTGGCCAGGCACGCCCCGGTGCTGCCGAACAACAGCCGCGAGAACAACGCCACGGACAAGCCGCTACGGATCGCGAAGCGGCTGAGCACACTGTTGACCAGTCCGTAGCTGATCACCGACAACAGCATGCCGATCAGCGCATTGCGTGCGCCATAGGACAGCGCCAGGGAAGCGCCCACCACGATGTAGAACATCGCACTGCACACCGCCCACCAGGCCATGGTCAGGGACAGCCGCCCCATGCGCGCTTGCGGTGGAACGGGATGATTGGCCGGGTCCTGCCCGGTTTGACTCGATTGCGATAAAGCAGCCATATGCGTGAACTCCAGAACCAGTCAAAGGTTGAAGCGCGGGCAGCCGCCACCGCACCGTAGTGCGGCGTTGGCTTGCCGTTTGGCTTTACCCGCGCAGTGCGACGGGCAGCGTCAGGAAGGGAACAGCTTGCTCAGGCAGCTGAGTTTTTTCTTATAGGAGCGTCGCGCTTGCAGCGCTTCTTCGAGGGTCACCGCCACGAAACGGGCTTTCTGGTTGGGTTGCATCTGGCCGATCAGGTCGAGGTCGGCGCTGATCACCGTACCGATCATCGCGTAGCCACCACCAGACACCGCATCGCGGTGCAGCACGATGGGTTCGAGACCGGCAGGCACCTGGATCGAGCCGATCGGGTAGCAACTGTCGACGATGTTCGACGGATCGGAACCAGCGCCAAAGGGTTGCTCGCGCGGCTGAAAGCTCAGCGGGCTGCCGCCCTTGAAGCGATAGCCGATACGGTCCGCTTCCGAGCCGACGGTCCATGCCTCGGCGAAAAAGCTGTCCGCCGCCGCAGGGGTCAACCGGTCGTAGTACAGCCCCGGCACCACGCGCAAGGTGATTTCGCCACCCAGGGATTGGCGCAACGCCATGGGCAAACTGGCCCCGGCGCGGCCTTTGCCACTGGCGATGCCCACGGGCAGTCCATCACCGGCTATCAGCCTGCGCCCTTGAAAACCGCCGAGCGCACCCAGCGCATAGGTCGAACGGCTGCCGAGCACCACCGGCACATCGACCCCACCGGCGACCGCCAGATAGGCACGCGCGCCGGCCTTTGGAAAGTCAAAGCGCAGCACTTGCCCGGCCTTGACCGTGAAGGCGGTGTCCAGATGCATGTCCACACCATCGACCTTTGGCGTCATGTGCGCACCGCACACGGCCACCAACGCGTCTTGCGCAAATTCCAGTTCCGGGCCTAGCAACGTGCATTCAAGCGCCGCCGCGCCCGCCGGATTGCCGACCAACTGGTTGGCTGCGCTCAACGCGTATTGGTCGAGCGCCCCGGAAGGCGGAATGCCCAAGTGGTAGTAGCCTTCGCGGCCCAGGTCCTGTACCGAGGTGGCCAGACCGGGTTTGAGTACCTTGATCATGCCAACACCTCCTGCAGCGACTTGGGATAGCCGACGGGATCGGCCAGAAACGCATCCAGCGAAAACTCCACCGAGCGGATCCGCAGATCGAAGCGCCCTGCTTCGACTTCGGCCACGGCAAAGTCGTACTCCTCTCGGTCCATTGGCTTGAACTGCACGATGTCACCCGGACGGAAGAACACCATGTGTTCCTTGAGGTACGCCAGGTTCTGCTGCGGGTCGTAGATCGGTGCCGGCGTGACGCCGAACATTTGATAACCACCGGCCCCGCGCACCGAGTAGATGCAACCGAAGCAACCGCCATGACCCAGGGTCAATTTGGGCGTATCGGTGCGCGGTCGCAGGTATTTTGGCACCTGCAACTGACGCTCGCGCTCGACCATCTGGAACATAAACGGCAACCCAGCGACGAAGCCGACCATAGAGACAAACCATGGCGCGCCACTGTGGGCGGCAATGAACGCCTCGACGTCCGCCAGGCCGTTGATCCGCGCGGCGTATTCCAGGTCTGTCGCACTCGGGTCCTGGTGGCGGTCGCGAAAGCGCATCAGGGTTTCGTGGGTCCAGGGATCGTTATAGAGCACCGGAATCTCGATGATCCGGGTCTGCAACGTGCGCTCGGCCACAGCCTCGGCTTCTGCGCCTTTTACCGCTTCGAGCAAGGTGTGAGGGGCGATACGGTCCGGGTCGAAACGGATCTGGAACGAGGCATTGGCCAGGCATACATCGAGTACGCCATCCAGCGCCAGTCGCTCCACGGCGCGGGTCACGGCCATGCCCTTGAAAAACGCTTCAAGGGACATGCTGTCGCTGACTTCAGCGAACAAATGCTCGTCGGCGCCAAAGCTGTAGCGGATTGGGGTACTCATGCTTCACCTCCGCTGCGACGCTCGGCCAGCCAGGTTTCCAGGGTGCCGGTGTGGAAGTCGGCGCTGTGCAGCCACGGTTGTTCCAGCAGCTCACCGTGCAGCGACAGGGTGCTGGCCATGCCGGTGAGCGTGGTCTGCTCGACCGCGACTCGGGCACGGGCCAACGCTTCGTTGCGGTCGCGGCCATGCACGATCAGCTTGGCCAGCAGAGAGTCATAGTACGGCGGCACTCGGTAGCCTTGATAGAGATGGCTGTCGACCCGCACGCCCTCCCCCTGTGGCCAGATCAGCGATTCGACCAGACCCGGGCTGGGGAAGAAATCCCGCGCCGGGTCTTCGGCATTCAGGCGCATTTGCAAGGCGGCGCCATTGAGCTGGATGTCGCTTTGCGTGAAGCCCAGCGGCTCGCCACCGGCAATGCGCAGCATGGCCTGGACCAAATCGATACCGGTAATGAGTTCGCTGACCGGGTGTTCCACCTGGATCCGCGTGTTCATCTCGATGAAAAAAAACTCGCCGGTAGCGTCGTCGTACAAATACTCCAGGGTGCCGGCGCCCTTGTAGCCAAGAGCCTCGGTCAGGCGCACGGCGCTAGAGCAAAGCGTCTCGCGCTGTTGTGGATTGAGGACCGGTGACGGCGCTTCTTCAAAGATCTTCTGACGCCGACGTTGCAGCGAGCACTCGCGCTCGAACAGGTGCACAGCGTGCTGACCATCGCCCAACACCTGCACTTCGATGTGCCGGGCCTTGCCGATAAACCGTTCCAGATACACCGCACCGTTACCGAATGCAGCCTGGGCTTCGCGCTGGGAACGGGGGAACTCTTCGCTCAGTTGCTGGGCGTTTTCCGCCAGGCGAATACCACGTCCGCCACCACCGGCCGAAGCCTTGATTAGCAATGGGAAGCCTACGGATTCGGCAGCCTTGAGCGCCGACTCGACGTCGAACAGCTCACCGGGGGAACCGGGCACCACCGGCACGCCAGCCGCTTGCGCGGTGCGCCGGGCTTCGGCCTTGTCGCCCATGCGCCGGATCGTCTCGGCGCTGGGCCCGACGAAGATCGCGCCGGCGGCGACAACAGCTTCAGCAAAATCGGCGTTCTCCGAGAGAAAACCATAACCGGGGTGTACCGCATTGGCGCCGGTGGCTTTCAAGGCGCCGAGCAATGCCTCGACGTTCAGATAACTTTTGTCAGCGCGGGCCGGGCCGAGAATGTGCACCTCGTCGGCCATGCGCGCTGCCTGGGATTCGACGTCCGCTTCGCTGCAGGCGGCAACGGTGGGAATCCCCAGCGCTTTGGCGGCGCGGATAATCCGCACTGCGATTTCGCCACGGTTGGCGATGAGTAATTTACGAATACGTTGAGTCATGATCGCCCCCTACCCTCAATGGCCATCGAGCGTTGCGATGACCTGACCCGGCTCCACCGGATCACCGTCTTCGACCAGGAAGGCACTGAGGCGACCGGCCGTCCCGGCGGTCAATTCGGAAAACTGCTTCATGACCTCGATCAGGCCAATCACGGTGTCAGCGCTGACCTGCGCGCCCACTTCGACGTAATTCGCCGATTCGGGCGTGGCTTTGCGATAGAAGGTCCCTGGCAATGGGGTGATGATTGTGTATTCGGCCATGTCTGTTCCTCTTGGAATAGTTGTAGAAAGGCAGGCATAAAAATTGATCGGTATTTGAACCCTGGCGTCTCTGTGCCTGGTGTTTCGTTGTGATTCAGGCCTTAGCGCGGTGCGCGAACCTTGATCCCCGCGTCATCCAGCGCCTTGCGTGTGGCCTCGACCAACGCCAGGGCACCCGGTGTATCGCTGTGCAAACAGATGGAATCGAATTCGATGGCCAGGTCTTCGCCTTCGACGGTGCGCACCACACCTTCCTGGCAGGCACGCAGCACCCGCGCCGCCACTTGGGTCGGGTCGTAGGCCCGTACGTTGCGGGTAAAGACGATGGAGCCGCTGAGGTCGTACTCGCGGTCGGCGTAGAACTCGCGGATCACCGGTTGGCCCAGTTCCCGGGCGACACGCCAGATCACTGAGTTGGGCATGCAATACAGCAGCAACTCGGGCTCCAGGCGCTGGAGATTTTCCACCAGCAAACGCGCAGCTTGCTCGTCGCGGGCCAGGTGCATGTACAGGGCGCCGTGGGGTTTGATGTGTTGCAGCGCCACGCCCTGAACCCGGGCGAGTTCACGCAGCGCACCCAACTGGTAAAGCATGTCGTCGACCAGCTCCTGGGCCGGTGCATTGATGTGCCGGCGGCCGAAGCCGACCAGGTCGCGGAACCCCGGATGCGCGCCGATGGCCACGCCCAGCTGTTTCGCCCGTTCGACGGTGCGGCGCATGGTGCTTGGGTCGCCGGCATGGAAACCGGTGGCGATGTTGGCGGTGCTGATAAAGCCCATCAGCTCATTGTCAACGCCATCGCCGATGGTCCATGGGCCAAAGCCTTCGCCCATGTCCGAATTGAAATCTACTGCCTGCATGACGCTTGCTCCTGACGCTTGTGACTTCATGCAGGCCACGTTAAATTCCCGCCAACCCCTTGGGAAGATCTATTATCAGAGGGGCCATCTTCTGAAAAACAGATAACCCTGAAAACAGACAATGGAGTGCCCATGTCACTGACCCTGCGCCAGGTCCGCTATTTCGTCGCCACTGCGGAGATCGGGCAAATCTCCCAAGCGGCCATCCACCTGAACATTTCCCAGTCCGCGGTGACCACCGCGATCAAGGAGCTGGAAGCCATGCTCGGCACGCTGTTGTTCCAGCGCTCGGCCCAGGGCATGAGCCTGACCGATGCCGGGCGGCATTTTCTCAATCGTGCCTACGTGATTTTGCGCAGCGTCGACGACGCGTTGAATAGCCCGCTGCCGGACGTCCGCGCCAGTGGCCTGTTACGTTTGGCCGCGAGCTACACGGTGATCGGCTACTTTCTGCCGCACCATCTGCAACGGCTTGAACACTGGCACCCGGACGTAGCCATCGAGGTTCACGAACAAGAACGCACGGCCATCGAGCAAGGCCTGCTGGAAGGAAAATTCGACATGGCGGTGGTGCTGACCGCGAACCTCACTCACCCGGACATCGTCTCGGAAACCCTCTTCAACTCCGAACGCCGGTTATGGCTGCCCAGCCATCATCCCCTGCTCGAACGCTCCGCCGTCAGCCTGGCTGACGTTGCGCAAGAGCCCTTTATCCTGTTGACCGTCGACGAAGCCGAACAGAGCGCCAAGCGTTACTGGGAACACGCGCACCAGCAGCCAAACGTGCGGATACGCACCAGTTCGGTCGAAGCAGTGCGCAGCATGGTCGCCAATGGCAGCGGCGTGGCGATCCTCTCGGACCTGGTGCACCGCCCTTGGTCGCTGGAAGGCAAACGCATCGAAACCCTGACCGTCACCGACAAGGTCACCCCCATGAGCGTCGGCCTGGCCTGGCATCGCGAGCGCGATTTCAGCCCGGCCATGCAAGCGTTTCGTAACTATTTCCACGATGCCTTCCTGGCACCGCAACAACTGTCGGCACGGCGCTAGTTCACCCGGCTGCGGTACGTTGCCGTTTTATCCGGTACATGTCGTCGTCCGCATGGCTGAGCAGTGCATCGGCATCTTCCCCGTCCGCGGGATAACAGGCGATGCCGATACTGCAGGACGGCATTGTGAGCGCGCCAGAGCCAGCGTCCGGTGGCTCGGCCATGACCGCGAGAATCTGCGCGACTTTCTCGCACACGTCGCCCTGGGACTGGATATCGGTCAACAGCACAGTGAATTCATCACCGCCCATCCTCGCCACCGTGTCCGTCTCGCGTATGCAGCCCTGCAGCCGACGGGCAATCATGCAGAGCACCTGATCGCCCACGGCATGGCCATGGACATCGTTGATGCCCTTGAAGTCATTGATATCCAGAAACAGCAAGGCCAGGCTGCTGTCGTGGCGGTTTGCCGTGCGCAGGGCCGCGTCCAGGCGATCATTGAACAGCGCGCGGTTGGCCAGCCCCGTCAGCGGATCATGATGGGCGAGGAAGCGCAGTTCCTCCTCCGCCTGCCAAAGGGCCGTGACGTTGCGCGCCACACCGATCCGTGCCCCCACCTCCTCGGACCAGAAGGCCGCCCAAAGGATGTGCACGACACCGCCATCCTTGCGGATATACCGGTTGCGGAAATCGAAGTGCGGCTGGCCATTCATGACCCGGACAATGGAGGCTCGTGTTTTCGCCAGGTCGTCAGGATGCATGTAGTCGGTGATCGGGGTGCCGGTCAGCTCTTCAGCACGGTAACCGAGCAGCGCCTGACAGGCATCACTGACAAATACGATCTGGTTATGCCTGTCGACCACGAAGACCGTGTCCAGCATCAGATGGATCAGTTTGGGGTAGAGCGCTTGCAAGTCGACGGGCATAGGTCAGGAAAGTCCCGGTTCATGTAACGCTGATCATGCCTGATCGCGAAGGGAGGGGGCTAGGAACTTCTCATGCCGATTGTCTGCGCCAGGTGCCGGGAGATGCACCAAACTGGCGCTTGAAGGCGCGACTGAACGCCGCTTCGGATTCGTAGCCGACTGAAAAACCGATCTGCGCCACATTCGCGCGACCTTCACGCAACTGTTGAGCCGCCACGTGCATCCGCCAGAGCGTCAGGTATTGCATCGGTGGCTGTCCGACCAATGCGGTGAAGCGCTGGGCGAATACCGAGCGCGACATGCCCACCTCAAGCGCCAGGGCTTCTGCAGTCCAGTCCTCGGTCGGACGGTCATGGAGCAGCGCCAGTGCGCGCCCGATCTGCGGATCGCGCAAACCGGCCAACCACCCGTGCCTTTCGGCCGGGAGGCTCGCGACGTACTGGCTGACGGCTTCGACGAAGAGCAACTCCGAGAGTTTGGCGATGACCGCCGTCGAGCCGACGCGTCCTGCCCCGGTCTCGCTCACGGCGAAACGGAACGAGCTTTCAATCCAGGCCCCTGACGCCGTGGCGCGCATGTCCAGTTTCAATACCGATGGCAGCGACGACAGCAGCGGATTGAAGGGGGTTTCGGAGCCGAGGAATCCGCACAATAACTGTGTGACCTCGCCACCCCCGCCGCACTTGATGCGTGAAATACCACCGACTTGCGGCGGCGTAATGACGTCGCGCGCCGACAGGGGCGCAATGCGCAGGTCACTGCCAAACGTATGAACGTCGTTGCGGGCCAACAGAATCAGTTCGCCTGCGCGCACGTCGAGGGGGGCGCCATCGCCAATGCGCAATTGCATGTGCCCCGCCGCGACAAAATGCGAGGCAATGATATGACGAGGCGCCGCCAGGAACGGTTTGCAATCGTCGGCAGAGATTCTTCCGCTCATGCACCAGGGCGCAGTGAACTCCGCCTCGAGGAACACCCCTCCAGACAGCCGGATCACACGCAAGACATCAGAAAGCGCATCGAGCAATTGCCAACCTCCTTTACGGAGTCTGGAGCAAGTAATCAGGCGCAGCGGTCATTCTTCACCTGGACGGCGAGGCCTAGATTAGCACCAACGCGGACTCAGCGATCAGAACTCTCCCCAGAGGCTTCATCAGGGTCATTGGCTCCGACGGCACCGCCCTCAACCTGGAAAGCTGGAGATCGATATGAACACCTTCGCGACCCTCCCCGCCCCTGATTCGCGCAACGCCGCCCGTTACGCTCAATTGGTCAGATCATCGAAAAAGGCCGAATGGCAGATCGATCGCGATCTGCTGCAGGACCGGCGTTTCGACTTCTCACGCAAATTCCTGCCCGACTCACTGTCACTGGTCGACCGACTGAGCTTTTTCACCACGCACGAGGCGCGCCTGCTCAGCCAGATCCAAGGCCGGACCTATGCGTACATCTTTGGTCTTGTCGAGCGCTTTATCAGCGCCAAAATGCTCGATCAAGGTCGCGCCCATGTCTTTGACGATCAGCTCGCACTCGAAGCGCTGGTGCGCTTTTCCAACGACGAGATCAAGCATCAAGAGCTGTTCCGGCGCATGGAGACAATGATTGGCTCGCAATTGCCGGCGGGATATCGGCAAGTGGCCGATCCAAACGATGTGGCGCGGGCGGTACTGGCGTCCAGTACCTGGTCGGTGCTGGCGCTGACCTGTCATATCGAGCTGTTCGTTCAAAGCCACTACGCGCAAAGCATCGCCCCGCGCGAGGAGTTGTGCCCGCTGTTCAAGGACGTCTTCAAGTTTCACTGGATGGATGAAAGCCGGCACGTCGTGCTCGACGAACTGGAGTGGAAGGCGGAGCACACAAAACTTTCGCCCGCCGAGTGCGACCGGGCAGTGGACGACCTGATAGCGCTGGTGGCGGCCGTCGACGCCATCCTGCAGGCACAATCGGCAGCCGATGCCGAGTACTTCATGCGCCATGCTTCACGCTCATTCAGTGTCGACCAGACCGCACGCATCAAAGCCTGCGTGCTGGGCGCCTACCGCTGGCAATACATTGTCTCGGGCGTGCAGCATCCTCACTTCGGTCGGCTGCTGACGCGCATGACAACGCCTGCCCAGATGTCGAGGATCCAGGCCGCGCTGGCACCCATCATGAGCCATTGACCGAGGCTGGCCGCCATGACGATACCGATGTGGATGTTGCTTGGATTCGCGACCTGGACGTTGCTGCTGTTGATGGCAACCGTCGGGGTCTATCGCTGGGTCAGGATACTGTTCTCGAATGTGCCGATCGCCTCTTTCCGAAGCGATCGGCTCGAAGGCGAGGATTGGTATCAGCGCGCAACCAGGGCGCACGCGAACTGTGTGGAGAATCTGCCAGTCTTTGGCGCGATCGTGGTCGTGATTTCAGCCCTTGGCGTTCACGGCCCCACCGTAGACTACCTGTCCACTCTCATCCTGGTTGCCCGGGTGGGCCAGTCGTTGGTGCATGTCTGCCATGTGCAAACCAACAGCATCGTGGCCGTTCGGTTCAGCTTCTTTTTCGTTCAGTTGGCCTGTTTTCTCACGCTCATTGTCATGGCCGCCTGGTACGGCGCTTGAAGCCTTTTCTGAACCGGGCCATGGCCTGCCGCACGTTGCGCAGGCCACAGTGCCGAACCGCTTGCCTGATGCGCCCCTAGCCAGCGCTGATGTTGCCGCAGAAAAGTGCGCGGCTACCGTCTGCCGGGCTGCTGCGAACCAGCAAGGCATAGCTGCCCTTGGTCAGTTCGCTCAGCGCCACCGGTGCCTGGGCCCAATGTTGGGTGCGCGGGGCCAGCGACGGGTAGTCGACGCTGTTGCCCTGACGGGTCCTGTACGCCGGTTGTGCACCCAACTGCTGGCACGAGCCTGCGTAGATTGCGGTGTCGAGACGGCTGGAAACAGCCATATCGTGGGGGACTCCACCGACGGTGAGCCAGATGCTGGTTTGATCGCCCACCGGGCTGAGGGTGGCTCGAGCGATATGCTCTGCGTTTTGCGGGGTAGCAGCGAGGGGGACATCGACAATTTCGTTTCTGCTCGCGCAGCCTGAAATCGCCCCTGCCGCCACTACCAACGCCAGCCAAGATGCACTGTTCATCACAGGTCTCCTGAGTTGAGTTGCGTAGACTTCATCCCCCCTGTGAAGTCTAGTGGCCCGCTTCAGCCGCGGGATCTGGCTGATGGGTGGTCATTGGGAGCGAACGGTACCGGGACATCAATCCATGCAGCACGCCCAGCCTCAATCCCGGATCGGAGGGCGTCATGTGCAACACGCCGAAGACCTTGAACGCCGCCAGCATTGCCACCAGGCCACCCGGCAGGATGCTCAGTCGATCGGCTTGCAAGCCCGCCAGCTTGAGCTGCCTGACATGCCCGCAGATGACATCGATCCGAAACCCCAGGTGGCGTGACATCCAGATGACACTGCGATTAATTGTGCTGCCTTCTGTGCGTCACCGCTTCGTCACATCGCCGGGGGGGACATGCCTATTCCAGAGTTCTAATGGGACTAACCTCTTCGCGGGCAAGCCTCGCTCCTACAGACCCGGCAAAAACACGATGCCGAAATCTCCACATCCGCCCGGGCCATGGCCAGGTTGAGACGAACCTGCGCAACGGCCGCCTCGGCATCGCGCCCCAGGCGCTTCAAACATTCCACGTAGCCGTGCAGGCTCCACACATTGTCCAGGTGCCAGGACGCGCGACCGAGGGTGTTGTCCAGGCCCAGGTCGGCACGATAGGCATGCAGGGCTTCTTCCACCCTGCCCTGTTCCAGCAACAGCGCGCCCAGTGCATGGCGCACCGGTTGCATCCAGCCCCAGGGCTCGTCGTAAGGCAAGTGATCGTCCAGCGACTGTGCCTCGCGCAGGTGGGTGAAGGCTTCGTCGACGTTGCCTTTGCGGTATTCGATTTCACCGCGCAGCATGCCTGCGGCCACGGCCAGGATATCGTTGCATCTGTTGTTGAAGAGGTAGCGCGTGTCCGGCACCCGGGCCCAGGCCTCGAGGAACAGGTGATGCTCGGCCTCGGCGTTGGCGACTTGCCCGCAGGCAGCAAAAGCCACGCCCTTGGCGTAGTGCAGCATGGCCGTGGTCACGCAGTACAGCGCCGGGTCCTCGGGCAACGGCGTGGCGAGGATGTCTTGCCATTTGCCGAAGCGGATCTGCACATGGGCCTTCATCGACACGAAGCTTTCCAGCCAGTCGGCCATGGGCGGTTTTTCCACCCGCAGCAGGTCCTCCCTGATGGTCTCGGCCAGTTGCTCGGCGGCTTCCAGGGCCGGATGGTACTGGCCGAGGAACATCGCCGAGTAGAGCTTGAAATGGTAATTGTGGCTGCGGTACAGGGTGTAGAAGTTGATCGGCCCTTCCTTGGCCAGATAGAGACTGTCGGCCTCGATTGCCCGGTGATTGGTGATCATGGCCCCGCGGTAATCGCCGCAGAGCACGTCGATGTGCGACGGCATATGGCGCAGGTGCCCGGCATCCGGCACCAGGTCGCGCAGGATATCGCCCGCGCGCAAGGCCCGTTCCGGGTACGGCGACATTTCCAGGGTGTGGACGTACATGTGCAGCACGCCGGCGTGTGGTGCTTCGCCGTGTTGCTCCATGCGTTGCAGGGCCCGCTCGAGCACGGCCACGGTTTCCAGGGTGTCGGCGCCAGCCGCCGGCTGGCCGGTTTTCAAGTCCCATAACTGCCAGGGCGTGCGATCGATCAGCGCTTCGGCGAACAGCGCCACCACATCTGGATCGTCGGGAAAACGCTGGTACACATCACGCATGGACGCCGCATAGGCATCGTTCCAGGTGAAGAGCTCATCTACGCTGCTCGTCTGCTCGGCCTGGTAGCGTTGCTGCAACGCGTGGATCATCGCTTGCTCCACTGGCGTCGTGCCTTCGAGGTGCACCAAGGCGATTTGTGTCGCCAGTCGCGCCTGGGCCACGGCCTCCTTGAGCTCCTGTTCGATGAAGGCGTCCCAGCGTTTGTTGTAGTTGGGCCCCGAGGCGTAGGCGATGCCCCAGTAGGCCATCGCGCAATTACGGTCGTGTTCCAGGGCCTTCTGGAAACAACGGATGGCTTCGTCGTGGTTGTAACCGTAGCACCACATCAGGCCGCGGTCGAACCAGAGTTGGGTTTGGGCTGAGCTCGTCGTCACGGGGCGGCTGTAGGTGCCCAGATCGTAATAGTCGTGCATCGGTTTATCCTCTCGACCAGAGTGCGGAACCTGCAAAAAACCAGCATACCCCTGCGCACCTGGCCGGGCGTCATAGCCGACGACAGGCTGCGCTCTATCATCATGTCTACACGAGGCAGGCCACTGACTCTATCAATCGCATCGATGTTCACCATCACACCAATGAAGTTCTCTTAAAAACTGCACGGCGTAACATCAGCTCCATACCAACCAACTACACCCCGGAGCACACGATCATGAAACGCCAAACCCTCCTCAGCATCGCTTTCTCGGTTTTTGCAGTTAACGCTTTTGCCGCTACTTCTGCTGCGCCTGTTGTCGCTGAAGGTGGCTCGGATCGTCTGATTGAAAGCCGAGTGGCCGAGGGTGGTTCTGACCGCCTGATCGAAAATCGTGTCGCTGCCGATGGTTCTGATCGTCTGCAAGGCAACACCGTCGCCGCCGATGGCTCCGACCGCCTGCAAGGCAACACTGTCGCCTGACCCCATCGCTTCATCGCACCCACAAAAAGCCCGGCCTGATCAGCCGGGCTTTTTCGTCACAGGGTTCTTCCCCTGGATCGTGATCGTCTATCCTGTGTGCCCGATTCCAGCCATGCCGCCATCCCGCCGGAGACACCTGTGCCGCCCCTCAGCGCCCGAGAGATTTACCAGCAACTGCGCGACGCCGCCCTGGGCCTGCGCCCGCTCAAGCGCCTTGATGGGCAAGCGGGTCCGGTATTAATCGACATCGAGGGTTGGCGCTTGAGCCTCGATGTCGACCACACTCACCTGCGCCACTGCCTGCATTGCCAAAGCCCGGATGGCCGCGCGTTCGAGGGTGGACAGCGTTTCGGGACTGACCCGGTGAGTTTGCTCAGCACCTGGGAGCTGGCGCAGATCGAGCGGTTGCTGGCGGGCGATTGCCAAAGTGCTCCTTGAACTATCGTTCATCTGACTCAGCTGTGATACATAAGACCTCATGCGCATCCCGTGCCCGAGAGGTTGCTTATGTTCCACTGCCCACGCTTGCCGCAAATTCTGGCTTGCTCGCTGTTCGGCTTACTCGCCAGCGTCGCCCATGCCGCCACGCCCCCCCCGGCACCCGAAACGCTGCAGCCACTGCTGAACACCATCAACGAGCGCCTGGACATTGCCGACCTGGTGGCGCTGACCAAGTGGGACAGTGGCAAACCGATCCAGGATACCGCACGGGAAACCCTGCTCATCAACAACGCCAGGAAGCAGGCAACCGGAAGCAACGTGAACCCGGACGAAGCCGCCGACTTGATCGCCGCACAGATCGAAGCCAACAAACTGGTGCAATACGGACTGATCGCGCAATGGCAAGCGGCGCACAAGGCGCCCGACTTGCCGAGGCCGGACTTGACTCAATTGCGCGTTAAACAGGATGAGCTGCAAGCCCGTCTGCTGCAGCAATACGCCGATTTCGTGCCCTATCGCGTCGACCCCGAATGCCCGCAGTGGCTGGCTGAGCAGCGCTCGGGCCTGATCAAGGATGCCCTGCATGGCCAGGCGTTGATCCGCGCTACAGGGGAGCTGTGCATCACGGATCTATGATCAATACCAATCTCCCCCCTGTAGGAGCGAGCATGCTCGCGATGGAGGTCAACGATAACGCAGGGAGCCTGACACCCCGCGGCGCTCTCAGGTTTTTCGCGAGCGTGCTCGCTCCTACAGGAAGTGTTCTGCACGTTTTGAACAACAACAAAAAACAGGAGTTGAACATGTCTGAACTGCAACTGCATCCCAAGGCCGCAGAGTCCCTGAGCCTGTGGCACGCGATGATCCGCACCGGCGATCTCAAGGCCTTGCCTGCGTTGCTGGACCCGCAAGCGGTGTTTCGCTCGCCCATGGCGCACACGCCGTATCCCGGGGCACCGGTGGTTTCGATGATTCTCAACACGGTGTCCAAGGTGTTCGAAGATTTCACCTATCATCGCGAACTGGCGAGCGCCGACGGCTTGAACGTGATTCTGGAATTCAGCGCCAGGGTCGGCGACAAACAGCTCAAGGGCATCGACATGATCCGCTTTGACGAGCAGGGAAAAATCGTCGATTTCGAAGTGATGGTCCGCCCCCTCAGTGGCTTGCAGGCACTGGGCGAGGAAATGGGCCGGCGGCTCGGCGCTTATCTGGCCGCCAGCAAAGCCTGATCGTTGTGCAACGCCGGCCGAGCCTTGGGCACCACCTGCAACTCGACCGGCTCACCCAGCAACGCACTGCAGCGCGAGCGTAACCAGCGCTGGCCGGGGTCGTTGTGCACCGCTGCGCGCCAGGCCATGGACAGTTCCGGTACGGGCAGTTGCAACGGTACCGGCTCAACCCGCATTCCTCCCATCGAAACCACCGCCTTGGCCACGTAATCCGGCACGATCGCCAGCATGTCGCTTTGCGCCAGCAACCCCGGCAACACACTGAACTGCGGGACGGTCAGCACCACTTTGCGTTGCCGGCCCAGCAGGCGCAAGACGTGGTCGGTGTCATCCGCCGCATTGCCCATGGATGACACCAGCACATGGGGCCGCCGGCAGAACTCGTCCAGCCCCAGCACTCCCGGCCGGGTGTCAGCGCGCAGCAGCATCGGGCGGATGGGCCGCAAGCCTTTGCGCCGGGCGTTGGCCGGCAGCTCGTCGGTGTGACTGATGCCCACGCAGATGTCGCCATTGCCCAACCTGTGCGACATCTGCTGCTGATCGACACGGCGCACGATCAAGGTGATGTGCGGTGCCTCGATGCGCAATTGGCGCAACAGCCGCGGCAGCAGCGCGTATTCGACATCATCGAACAGGCCGACACGAAACGTTGTCTCGCTGGTGCGCGGGTCGAACGATTGGCAACGGCTCAACGCGGCGGCAATGCCGTCCAGCGCCGGTGCCAGGTTGGCGAAGATTTCCTCGGCCCGTGCGGTCGGTTCCATCATTCGACCGCAACGAATGAACAGCGGGTCATCGAACAGCGCACGCAAGCGGCCCAGGGCACCGCTGATGGTGGGCTGTCCGAGGAACAGCTTTTCACCGACGCGGCTGACATTTCGCTCATGCATCATCGTCTCGAAAACCACCAGCAGGTTGATGTCGGCACGACGCAGGTCATTTCTGTTCATGAGGTTCGCTACCCGGCACGCGGCCTTTGAGTTCGGGAAGGTGCCTGGACAGGCTATGGCCGCGCAGGAAAAACGTCTGTCGTACTTGGGGACAACAGGATCATGCGTTGGGTGGGCAGGTTGATACTTCGGTATGACTCTCGCCCAAAAAAACCAATGCAATGAAGGGGTTAGTCTTTACTGCGGAAAACGCCCAGGTCGATCACCGCGGCAGTTTTTTCGGGTTTTTTGTCCTAACGGAATCAGACCCCGTGCTTCTAGGATACCGAACCGACTCTCCGCTTCCAGCCCGAACGAACAACCGAGGCGCGCATGATCGATACCCCGACAAAAAAGCCTGCCACTGCACGCAGCGCACCTACCTTCGTGAAAGGACTCTACAGCAAGATGCTGTACAACTGCGGCGAAAAAAGGACGTCTCGCCTAACGCCCGGCCTGAGTCTCAAGCCCCTGGAAAACCTTTTGGTATGGCTGATGGGGCTGATCGTGGCGTGCGGGATACTGATCAATACCGAAACCCGGGTCGACTACGCCACCACGACGCTGTACATCGCACTGTTGCTGATGGCAATCAACTTGTTGTCGATCAATGCGGTGATCGTGGTCGCGCTGTTCTGCATGGTGGCATTGACGTCGATATGCCTGTATCAGGATGGCTTTTACCGCTGGGAATCAACCTCGGACTTGCTGCGCAGCCTGACGGTGCTGGCGGCGATCATCTTTCTGGCGCTGCGCAGCAAGCAGACATCCGACAGCCTGCGCCACAAGGAAGTCTATATGACCGGTGCCCAGCGCCTGACCCAGACCGGTTGCTTCGGCTTTCATGCAAACCTCGCGAGCATGACCTGGTCGGAGCAAGTGGCACGCATACTCGAATACCCGGCGGCCACGCCCCCCTCGGCGTCCTTGTACCTGGAGCGCACCCACCCCGATGACGTGCCCCTGGTGCTGGCCGGCTTCGAAAAGGCGGCGCGCCATGCGACCCTGATCGAAGTCAGGCACCGCCTGTTGATGCCCGATGGGCGCGTCAAGCATTTGCACATGCTCGCCACCCCGCTCCTCATCCGGCACAGGCGCTTTGAATACCTGGGCGCGCTGATGGACGTGAGCGCCAGCAAACAGGCCGAAGAAGCATTGTTCCGCGCCCAGACCCAGTTGGCCCATGTCACCCGCGTGACATCCCTGGGCGAGCTGGCAGCGTCCATTGCCCATGAAGTCAATCAACCGCTGGCGGCGATCGCCAGCAGCGGCGAAGCTTGTCGCAACTGGCTGAATCGCCCGCAGCCCGATTTGGCCGAAGCACGCCAGGCACTGGAGCGAATCATTGCCAGCGCCCATCGAGCCAACGAAATCACCCGCCGCGTTCGGGCCTTGTCGCGCAAGAGCGATCCGCTGCGCCGAAACGAATCGCTCAACGACATTGTCAGCGAGACCTTGAGCCTGCTCCGCTATGAACTGGCCCATCACCAGATCAATCCGAACATCGAGCTGAACGCATTCGGCGGCCAGGTCAGCGCCGATCGCGTGCAACTGCAGCAAGTCATCATCAACCTGATCGTCAACGCCTGCCAGGCCATGGACTCGGTCAACGCCACACAACGGGCACTGCTGATCCGCACCTGGGTAAAGGATAACGAGGCCGTGCTGGAGGTGGCCGACCACGGTCCGGGCATCGCCAGCGAGGTCTTGCCGCAGTTGTTCACACCGTTCTTCACCACCAAGGAAAACGGCCTGGGCATGGGACTGTGCATTTGCCGCTCGATCATCGATTACCACGCGGGCCGGATCTGGGCCACCAGCACCACAGGCCAGGGCAGCTCGTTTCTGTTTGCCTTGCCGATACGGGTCGCCAACGACGCGGGATACGCCGCGGCCATCTAATACACAGGTATGAGTGCCGCCCGCCCAACCTGCATTTAATGTTGCGCCCCTCGCCAGGAACACCGCGCCGGGCGGTTGCATGTCCAGCCTCTTGGAAACCAGCCATGAACGAACAACACCCCCTCAACAAAATCAATCATAACGACTCCATGGTTTTCGTCGTCGACGACGATGCGCCGCTTCGCGAGTCCCTCGGCAGCCTGTTGCGTTCCATCGGCTTGAGGGTCGAGTTGTTCGGCTCGGTGGCCGACTTCATGAAGTACCCGCGCCCGGACACGGCCAGTTGCCTGGTACTGGATGTGAGGTTGCAAGGCAGCAGTGGCCTGGACTTTCAAAACGAATTGGCCGCCGCCGGCATCAACGTGCCCATCGTGTTCATTACCGGGTACGGTGACATCGCCATGACGGTACGGGCAATGAAAGCCGGCGCGGTGGATTTCCTGACCAAGCCCTTTCGCGAACAGGACCTGATTGATGCGGTTTGCGCTGCCCACAGCCGCGACCGGCAGCGTCGCGAGTCCGAGCGCCATGCCGAACAATTGCGTGCGCGCCACCAGACGTTGACCGCGCGGGAACAAACGGTCATGGCGCTGGCCGCCTCGGGCTTGATGAACAAGCAGATTGCCGGCGAAATCGGCCTGAGCGAAATCACCGTGAAGATCCACCGCGGCCAGGCCATGCGCAAAATGGGTGCGCGCTCCTTTGCCGATCTGGTACGCATGGCCGAGGTGTTGGCGACCCAGCCCGCTATACGATGAATATACCCACGTATACTGTGCACTCGATCATGACGGCGTATCTTGCATTGATGGCGCAGTGACTCCAAGTATTTTGCGCGACTACGCAGGTCACCACTATGCACAACGAGGCAATGATTGCCGTAGTCGACAACGATGAATCGGTTCGCATGGCCCTGGACAGTTTATTGCGATCCAGTGGATATACAGTTCGAACTTACAGCGGGGCCCATGAGTTTCTCGGTTCCGATGGTCCGTTTATTACGTCCTGTTTGATCTGCGATATACAAATGCCGCAAATGGACGGGATCGCCCTGTATGAAGAACTGGCGACCAGGGCCATACATATCCCGGTGATCTTCATTACCGGGAACCCCTGTGCGCAGCGGCCGCCGGGCAACCATGCCAGGACACCCATTGCTTTCTTTCCCAAACCCTTCTCCACCGAAAAGTTGCTCGCCTGTATCGAAGCAGTGCTCGCGAAACCCCACTGATCTTTGTTTATCAAGGCAACTAACACTTTGGTATAGCTCATTAATACCTAGTCATACCCGGGCTGACCCTATGTAGCAGTGCCAGCGTTATCACCCTCGAATAACATCTGTTGCAGATCAAGCCGATCCCGATGTTTCGTGCTGTTGAACGACAGCGCAAACAATCAGCCACAGCGGACGTGCGGCAATAACTTATTCACGCCCTCGATTGTTCTTCAGGAGCTAAACAATGAAACAGCAAATCTTGATTATTGGTGCAGGGTTCGGTGGTGTCTGGAGCGCCTTGAGCGCTGCCCGTCTGCTGGACAAGCACGATCGAAATGACGTCGAGATCACCGTGTTGGCTCCTCAGGCCGAGCTGCGCATCCGCCCGCGCTTTTACGAGCCTGACGTGCACACCATGAAGGCACCGTTGGACGAGCTGTTCGACGCCGTGGGGGTGAAATTCGTCAAGGGGTCGGCCGAGGTTATCGACGAGAGCAGCAGACAGGTCAGCTACATCAACGCCGCAGGTATCCAGGGCAAGCTGGGCTACGACCGCCTGGTGCTGGCCGCTGGCAGCAAGCTGATGCGTCCCCCGGTCGACGGCCTGGAACAGGCCTTCGATGTCGATGAGATCGAGTCCGCCACTCGCCTGGAAGCTCACATCAAATCCCTGAAGGACAAGCCGGTCAGTGCGGCCCGCAACACCGTAGTGGTGGCAGGCGGTGGTTTCACAGGGATCGAAACAGCAACCGAAATGCCGGCGCGCCTGCGTGCCGTACTCGGTGAAGACGCGGACATCCGGGTCATCGTGGTTGACCGTACCGCGCAAATCGGCGCCGCCCTGGGTGATGGCATCCGCCCTACGATCGTTGAAGCCTCGGAGCACCTGGGCATCCAGTGGATACTCAACACCACTGTGGCCGCGGTCGATGCCAACGGCGTCACCCTTGCCGATGGCCAGCGTATCGAGTCGAACACGGTGATCTGGACCGTCGGTTTCCGTGCCAACTCGCTGACCGAGCAAGTGCAAGGTACCCGCGATCATCAGGGCCGCCTGCATGTCGATCAGCACCTCAAGGTGCGCGGTCACGCCGATGTGTACGCCAGCGGTGACGTGGCCTATGCCGCCACCGACGACCTGGGCAACTTCGCGGCAATGTCCTGCCAGCACGCCATCGCCCTGGGTCGTTATGCCGGCAACAACGTCGCCGCCGAGTTGCTGGGTGTCGAGCCAATCGCCTACAGCCAACCCAAGTATGTCACCTGCGTGGACCTGGGCGCCTGGGGCGCGGTATTCACCGAGGGCTGGGATCGCCAGGTCAAGCTGATCAAGCAAGAAGCCAAGGAGCTCAAGACCCAGATCAACACCCTGTGGATCTATCCGCCGGCGGCTGATCGAGCCGTGGCGCTGGCGGCCGCCGACCCGTTGATTCCGGTGGCCTGAGGACGATCGATACGGTCGTGCCAACCACGGCCGTCCCCCTCCACCCTGGCACTGCAAGACGCAGGTGATCGACATGTCTGGTTTTTTTGAGCATCCGCATCGGGCCTTGAAGTTGTCGCACGTCATGCTGATCGCAGGGCTGGTCGCACTGGTCGTCGGCGCCATTCTGGCTTACGGCCTGGATCAGCATCTGTCGCTGCCCGGCCTGGTGATGGCCCATGCCATGACGATACTGGGGCCCACCGCCATCAAACTCGGTTATGTACTGCGCCTGCTGACGCTCAATCGCCTGCGGCGCCAACCGCTCGTTCAGCCACCTGGCCTCGCCGGGTGATGTGAAGTCTACGCCTGTATCCCGACCAGCCCACTCCTTGCTGGCCCGGGGCCTTTCCCAAGCGCCCGCCACTGGTTTTTCTGGCGGGCGTTTTTTCTCCAGTCCGATCAATCACCAACCCTTTAAAGAGTTTGCCCAGCATCACCGATGCCTTGCGAGTTGCCGTTCGATAGCAAAAATCCGGAAGAACAAATGTCTATCATTAAACGTTGGAAGAAACTTTTTTTTTCAGACCCCGTCGCCTGGCTGGCCGCCATTGCCGTCGGCAGCATGATCTTCATTACCAATTCGCTGCTCGACCTGGATGTCGCGCCGACCCTGCTGTACATCACGCTGGTGTTCATGTCGGCAAGCATATTTTCCGTGCCGGTGTTCCTGACCGTCGCCTTCAGTTGCGTAGCCATCCTGAGCGCCAGTTTCATCATCGATGAAGGGTATCGTGATCACAGGCTCATCGCCGGTTTCGTGCGCTGCCTGATCGCGCTGACCACCATCACCCTGCTGGCGCTGCGCAGCAAACGCGCCACCGATACGTTGCGGCGCAAAGAGGCGTTTTTCCTGGGTGCCCAGAAACTCAGCCATACCGGCAGTATCGGCCTGATCATCGATGACCCGGTGATGCTGTCATGGTCGGACGAGGCCTCACGCATTTTCGAATACCCGCTGAATGTCGCACCGACCCTGGCCATGGTCAGGGCGCGCATGCACCCCGATGACCTGCCCATCGTCGACAGTGTTCTGGAACAGGCTGCACGCCGGCAAAACCTGATCGAAGTGGAATATCGGCTGGTCATGCCCGATGGGCGGATCAAGCAGGTGCAGATGCTCGCCAATCCGCTGTTCAACCATGGCCGGCGCGTTGAATACGTCGGCGCATTGATGGACGTGACTGCATCCCGGCAATCGGAGGAAGCGCTGTTTCATTCCCAGGCCAAGCTCGCCCATGTCACGCGGATTACATCCATGGGCGAACTGGCCGCCACCATTGCCCATGAAATCAACCAGCCCCTGGCGGCGGTGATCACCAGCGGAGAATCGTGCAAACGCTGGATCAACCGCCCCGAGCCGAACCTCGAAGAAGCCCGCCGTTCGCTGGACCGGATCATCCAGAACTCATCCAGGGTAAGCGATGTCATCACCTGTATCAGGGCGCTGTCGCGCCAGAGCGATGTGCAACGCAAGGCCGAAGTATTCGACGAGATCGTCCGAGACTCACTGGCGCTCATGCAACATGACATCGGCAACCATCAGGTTCGCCCGCACCTGCAGCTGGGTGCACCCGGCGCTCACATCAAGGGCGACCGGGTTCAACTGCAGCAAGTGATCATCAACCTGATCATCAATGCCTGCCAGGCCATGGCCAACGTGCATGACCGCCCACGAACGCTGCGCATACACACCTCCGTCCAGGGCAACGAGGCGGTGCTTGAAATCGCCGACTCCGGCACCGGGATTGCCGAAGATATCCTGCCCTCGTTGTTCGATCCGTTCTTTACGACCAAACCCACCGGCCTGGGGATGGGCCTCTCGATCTGCCGCTCGATCATTGAATTTCACGGCGGCCGGATCTGGGTCGACAGCACCCTGGGGGTCGGCACGCAGATGCTGTTTGCGATTGCTTTGACAGCCCCCAGACACGATGAGCATCTTCATCCCCACCTGGCGCCGGGAGCCGGCGACATGGACACCGGCAATGTCTATCAATGCCGTGAACCCGCTGTTGCGCCGCAGTATCCCGCCGCTCATACCCAGGTATGACGGGCCTGACCCCATGTGCTAGCGCGGTGTCTTGAGGTAGGAGTGTTATCGCGGGTTCATCGCTTTAGGCTGGTCACCTCGAAAAAATCCACTCATCGCGCTAATGCGCTGACCTGGGGATGGTTGCCATGAACGCACTGCAAAAGCTGTACTTCGTCAGTTATCCGCTGCGCCTCAGCCGCTATGGCGCGCATACCTCGCTGTCGACCGCCGAACGCATAGAGATCATCGACGCATTGACGCAGACCCTGGGCACTACGCTGGGCATGCTCGCGCAACTCAGGCTGGGTCAAAAGAAAGTGCGCAATGGCAGCTTCCTGCCGGTGCAACAGTTGTTCCATCGCCTGGTGCGCGCCAATACCGACTATGCCGATTTTCTCATCAGCGGCATCACCGACCTCGGGGGCTACGCCGATACCGCGGCGCTCTATTTCCTGAATGACGCCTGTGGGCCGCAGTGTTTTGCCGACTGCCTGACCGGCATTGGTCAGGGCATGCGTCGGCTGCGGGCCGTCGATGCCTTGCTGCGTGACTACCGTGAATCCGCCACCGCCAACAAGGACAATGCGAGCAAGCGTTTTTTTGAAGAATGCGTGCGGCGCAACGCGCGTTTTCTGTCGATGATCGAGAACAACCTGCCCCATGACCAGCCAGGGTGAGGCAATCAACGGAAGCGACCCATCGCAACCACCGCGCAAAAAACAACTGCACATACCCAAGTAGGTTCCTGCACTTTTGTGCAGCACATACCTTGGCGGTATGACGGGCTCCCATTAGCGCCACTCGCAATGACGCAGGTTTCTACATGTTCAACCCAGCTATTATTTCAGTTGTTGATGATGACGAACTCATTCTTGTCTCACTGGACAGTTTGTTGCGCTCTTATGGTTACACCGTAAAGACCTACAGCAGTGCCTGGGCGTTCCTGGAATCCAGCGGACCTGCGCAGACAGACTGCCTGGTGTCGGATATCCAGATGCCAGGCATGTGCGGAGTGGAAATGTACGAGTCCCTGGCAAGCAGAAACATCCATATTCCTACCCTGTTCATCACCGCAAAGCCCGGCCTGCCGCCACAATTCAGTGCCCGCGTGCGTAAACCCGAAGGTTATTTCTCCAAGCCGTTCAACACCGATGCGCTGCTGGCGTGCATTGAACGGGCCTTGAAGCGCCGGGTTGCAGGGTGAACACATGACATTGCCAGGGGTCGGCACGTTGCATTGATCTTTCGGGCCACATCGCTGGCAGGCCAACTACCACTATGGGTTGCGCAAGGCTGATCCCTGGTCGCCGCAACCTGCAGGAGCCATTTGTCCGGATCAAGCGACCGAGGCCGGCGTCATCGGTATCACGGGTGCGCGAGCCGAGCGTCGATGGCATCATCACCGGCTTCGAAGGTTTCGATGCCAACGGTGAATGGGTCACCCAACTGATCGACTAAGGAAGCGTCCTGATGCGTATCAAATGCCTGCTGGCCTGCGCCGGCCTGCTCCCGAGCCAAATGACCATGGCCGACGCCCTGCCCCGGCGCTGGGTCAGTGCCGGCGGCGCCTTCAGCGAACGGGTGGTCGCCCTCGGTGGCGAGGGCAAGCTGGTGGGCGTCGCCAGCACCAGTCAGCACCCGCGTTCATTGCACAGCGTGCCGAGCGTCGGTTACCCGCGGGCGAAGTCATTCTATCCGTCGGCACAGGTTCACACGGCCGGGCGCCCGACAACAGAGAGCGCCCGATGACGGCCATCGTTCGACCACGGCCGATGCTGATTACCCTGGGCCTGTTATTGCTGCTGGTGTTCTGGCTGTCCCTGGCCCTGGGGCCGGTCAGCCTGCCGCTGGGCGATACGCTGCTGGCCGGGCTGCGGCTGCTTGGATTGCCGGTGGATGGCGGCGACAACCAACAGGCGCAGCTGATCCTCGGTCAGATCCGCCTGCCGCGCAGTTTGCTGGGCATCGCGGTCGGCTCGGTGCTCGCGTTGTCCGGCGTGGCCATGCAAGGGTTGTTTCGCAATCCGCTGGCGGACCCGGGGCTGGTCGGGGTGTCCGGCGGCGCGGCGCTGGGCGCGGCGGTGGCCATTGTCGGCGGCAGCCTGCTGGGCGGTTTGCCGCCTGCCATCGAGCCGTACCTGTTGTCGGTGTGCGCCTTCGCCGGTGGCCTGATCGTCACGGCGGTGGTCTATCGCTTTGGCCGCAGCGACGGTCAGACCCACGTCGCCACCCTGCTCCTGGCAGGCGTGGCGATGACGGCCATGGCCGGCGCCGGGGTCGGTCTGTTCACCTACCTGGCCGATGACGCCACCCTGCGCACCCTGACCTTCTGGAACCTGGGCAGCCTCAACGGCGCCAGCTACCCGCGCCTGTGGCCGTTGCTGATCGTGGCGGTGGGCGTGGCGTTGTGGTTGCCGCGGCGCGCGGCGGCGCTCAATGCGATGCTGCTGGGGGAGTCCGAAGCCCGTCACCTGGGCTTCAATGTCGAGCGGATCAAGCTCGAGCTGGTGCTGTGTACGGCGCTGGGTGTGGGTGCCGCGGTGGCGGCGGCCGGCCTGATCGGTTTTATCGGCCTGGTGGTGCCGCACCTGATGCGACTGCTGGTCGGCCCCGATCATCGGGTGTTGCTGCCGGCTTCATTGCTGGCCGGTGCCAGCCTGTTGTTGCTGGCCGATCTGGTCGCCCGTTTGCTGCTGGCACCGGCCGAGTTGCCGATCGGTATCGTCACCGCGCTCATCGGTGCACCCTTCTTCCTTTATCTGCTGGTACGGGGGCGCTCCTGATGCTACGGGCCAACAACTTGCTGGTGCGGCGCGGCAATCGCACCGTGCTGGCGGACATCGATATCCAGTTGCATCCGGGCCAGGTCCTCGGCGTGCTGGGCCCCAACGGCGCCGGTAAAAGCACCCTGCTCGCCGCCCTGTGCGATGAGCTGCCGGCCAACCAAGGCACGGTCAGCCTCGACGAACGCCCCCTGGCCGATTGGCCGGGTCAGGAGCGGGCCAGACGCCTGGCGGTATTGCCCCAGAGTTCGAGCCTGAACTTTGCCTTCTCGGTCAATGACGTGGTGGGCATGGGTCGCCTGCCCCATGCCAGTGGTCGCGTGCGCGATGCTGAAATCGTCGCAGAGGCGCTGAGCGCCGCCGACGCCCTGCACCTGGCAGGGCGCAGTTATCTGGCCTTGTCCGGTGGCGAACGCCAGCGCGTGCACCTGGCGCGGGTGCTCGCGCAACTGTGGCCGGGTGCCGAGGGGCAGACCCTGTTGCTCGACGAGCCGACCTCGATGCTCGACCCGCTGCACCAGCACACCATCCTGCAAGCGGTGCGTGATTTCGCCGGGCGCGGTGCGGCGGTGCTGGTGATCCTGCACGACCTGAACCTGGCTGCACGTTACTGCGATCAGTTGCTGCTGTTGCAAGAGGGTCGCCCGCACGCTTACGGTCCTCCAGATGAAGTCCTGACAGCCCAGGCCCTGGAAGCGGTGTACGGGCTGCAAGTGCTGATTCAAAGACACCCGGAGCGTGGTCATCCGTTGATCATCGCGCGTTGATACCCGCCGACTAAAAGGAAAACTGATGCGCATTGTGCTGTTATGCCTGATCAGCCTGCTGGCTGCGTGCCAATCCCACTCCGTATCGCCGCCCCCGGCAGCGATTGCTCCGCAAGGCCGCGATCATGCCGATCTGGGTGTGATCCGCGAACTCGCCAGCGGTCGCACCCTGACCCCGCAAGAGCTGGTCGAACGCCTGGCGGTTGCGCCGCGGGTGCTGGTCGGCGAGCAACACGACAACCCCGATCACCATGCCTTGCAACTGTGGCTGCTGCGCCAGCTGGCGGCGCAACGTCCGCAAGGCAGCCTCCTGATGGAGATGCTCAACCCTGACCAACAGGCAAAAATCGATGCGGCCCAGGCCGCGACCCGGGCCGGCCAACCGCCGGCCGACGCTTACCAGGCGCTGTCCTGGCAGGCCAATTGGGATTGGGGCGTCTACGGCGCACTGGTGACCTACGCCCTGCGCCAACCCTACCCACTGCTGTCGGCCAACCTGGACCGGGCGCAGATCATGCACATCTACAAACAGCGGCCGACGCTGAGCGGCGAAGCGTCCACCACCCAACAGGTGCAAGCGACGCTGCTGGACGACATCCGCGAGTCCCATTGCGGCTTGCTGCCCGAAGCGCAAATGCCGGCGATGCTCGCTGTGCAGCAACAACGTGACCGGCGCATGGCCGAGCGCCTGTTGGCGGCGCCGACGCCTGCGCTGTTGCTGGCCGGGGCGTTCCATGTGCGCAAGGATCTGGGGGTGCCATTGCATCTGCAAGACCTGGGGGCCGGTGAAGGCAATGCGGTGCTGGTACTGGCTGAAGTGGGCAAGACCGTGAGCGCCGACAGCGCGGATTATGTGTGGTATACCGCAAAGCAGCCGGAGCAGGATCATTGCGCGACATTTGGTCGTTAAACAGCAAAAGAGCAGCTCCTACAGATTTACCCGATTACCTGTAGGAGCTGCCGCAGGCTGCGATCTCTTGATCTTCAAGGTGTCGGAAAAGTCTCTATATAAGCCAACAAATCATCGATCTTCTCCTGATCGCTGATCCCCCAGAAAATCATCCGCGTGCCCGACACCACCGCTTTCGGGTCTTCGATGTACGCCGCCAGTTTTTCCCGGGTCCAGACAATGCCCGATGACTTCATCGCGTCGGAGTACTGATAGTCCGTGGTACTCCCGGCAACCCGTCCGATGACACCGTTGAGTTGCGGACCAAAAAACGCCCGGGCCGACTCACCGATCTGATGGCAGCCACCGCATACCCGCTTGAACAGTTTGCCGCCCGCTGCGGCATCACCCTGTGCGTTCGCTTGCGTGGCGAAAAAGCCTGCACCGAGGGCCAGTACGAGGGTCATCACGACCGCTTTGTTCATTTCCAGCTCCAGCCTGCAGCGAAAAAAATGGCCGCCATTTGAGCATGACCAGGGCACCAACCCGAAGCTTTTCAGACGCACGAGGCCCAAGCCTGCCGTCCATCCCGTCAACCAACGCCCCGCGGTCGCCCGCCTAGACTAGCTACTCACAACGCGCGTGGCGTGCCCACACCAACAGACGGAAGCTCAATCATGAAAGTTGTCGTCATCGGCGGTACCGGCTTGATCGGAACACAACTGTGCAAACTCCTGCGCGAAGGTGGCCATGATGTGGTGCCCGCCACGCCGAGTACCGGGGTCAACGCCGTGACCGGGGAAGGATTGCAGGCCGCCTTGCAAGGCGCCGACGTGGTGGTCGACGTCGCTAACTCACCTTCGTTCGAAGATGCCGCCGTGCTCGAATTCTTCGAGAAATCCGGGCGCAACCTTGCCGCCGCCGAGAGGGCCGCCGGGGTCAAGCATCACGTCGCGCTGTCCGTGGTGGGCACCGAGCGGATGCTCGAAAGCGGCTACTTTCGCGCCAAGATGGCCCAGGAGGATTTGATCAAGAGCGCCGGCGTGCCCTACTCGATCCTGCGCGCCACGCAGTTTTTCGAATTCATTGGTGCCATTGTCCAATACAGCATGCAAGGCGACAGCGCTCGCTTGACCTCGGCCGCCCTGCAGCCGATTGCCTCGGCCGATGTCGCCGCGGCGCTGGCCAAAATTGCCGTGGCGCCGCCCACTGGCAAGACAGAAGAGGTGGCGGGTCCCGACAAGCAACCTCTGGTCTCGTTTGCCAAAACCTATCTGCAACACAACGGGGATGCGCGCGAAGTGATTACCGACGATAGCGCCGGTTACTACGGCGCAGTCATCAACGACCAGTCGCTGACACCGGGCGCCAATCCGATCCTCGGCAAGATTCACTTCGATCAATGGCTCAAGAGCACCAGCGCCTGACAGGCAGACACTGGCACCCGCCCTCCACTCTCAAGGAGCGTCCCATGCGAACCCCCGTTCTTCTCGCCCTGTTTGCGCTGTCCACCACCGCCACCGCTTCGGCCCTGGCGGCCGAAGCGCCGCACCCGGATGTCAAGGAAGTTTCGGTCACGGCACTGCCGGACTACCCTGGCAAGGAAGTCATGATCCTCACCGTCGAGTACCCACCGGGCGGCGCCGACCCGGTCCATCGGCACGATGCCCATGGCTTCGTCTATGTGCTCGAAGGCACCATCGTCATGGGGGTAAAAGGTGGCAAGGAAGTCACCCTGACACCGGGGCAAAGCTTCCACGAAGGTCCCGAGGACATCCACACCGTGGGACGCAACGCCAGTCAGGACAAACCGGCCAGGTTCGTCGTGTTCCTGTTGAAGGATCAGAAAAAGCCGCCGGTGCTGCCTGCCGAATGACCATCGCCGGCCATACCTGGGTATGAGTGGTTAATACCTGGATGTGTGTGGGGACAACCTATGCATGAGTGACGCGATTTTTCAGCCAATTAAGATGCAGGCGTCGAATGTCAGGGCTGCAATAGCCGGCATTCATGCCTGCCCGATTGTTGCTTGAACAATCCCGTGACCCATAGGTGAACATGATGAACACCCCCAACCTTGCATTAGGCATCGCCCTCTTTTCAGCCCTCGGTTTTATCGCGGCAAACGCACAGGCTGCCGAGGCGGGCGCCGGAACGGGCAGCGCCGAAACAGCGGCCCACAACGTTGCCGAAGGCGCTACCGACCGCATCAAGGAAAGACAACTGGCCGAAGACGGCGCCGATCGCCTCAAGGGGAACCAGGTTGCTGAAGGTGGCGCCGATCGCCTGAGAGAACGCCAGCTCAAACAGAATCAGGTCGCCGAAGGTGGCGCCGAGCGCCTGAGAGAACGCCAGCTCAAACAGAATCAGGTCGCCGAAGGTGGCGCCGAGCGCCTGAAGGAACGGCAACTGGCCGAAGGCGGCGCCGATCGTTTGAGAGAACGGCAACTGGCATCGGACGGTTCCGAGCGCCTGAAGCAAAACAGCGTGGCAGCGGGGGGTTATAACGCGATGCGTGGAACCCGGGTGGCGGAAGGCGGCTCCGATCGCCTGCGGCAAAATCATTATGCAGATGGTGGCAATGGCTACGATGCCAGCTCCGACGTGATGCCCTATTTCTGCATGGAATGCCGATGATCTCCTGTAGGAGCGAGCATCCTCCGGGCGTCGTTCCGGCGATGGTCGTGAACGATAACGCGTAAAACCTGATGCCCGGCGGTGTTCTTGGGTTTCTCGCGAGCATGCTCGCTCCTACATTGAAAAATCTCATGCACAAAAAATCCGGAGCCCTGTGCAGGGGTCCGGATTTTTTATTGCGTCAGCAGTCAGTCGTTGAAATCGGTAGACAGTGCCAACTCGTTCCACTCGGCCAGTTCCTGGGCGACAAAGCGGTTTTTCGCTTCGATGCGCGCGATGGTATCGCTGCCCAATGCCAGTCGTTGTGGCGGCTTCGGCGCATTGACCAGGGCCAGCATGGCCTCGGCGAACTTCACCGGATCGCCCGGTTGGGCATGGTTGGCGGCTTCGGCATGCTTGCGCATGGCGCCCACGGTTTCATCGTAGTCCGACAGTTCCAGCGCGGTCTTCACCAGCGACTGCTCGTCGAGGAAGTCCGTGCGGAAGAAGCCCGGCTCGACCACCGTGGCGTGTATCCCCAGCGGCGCCAGTTCCTGGTGCAGCGCTTCGGTAATACCTTCTACCGCAAACTTGGTGGAGCCGTAGACACCCCAGCCCATGTAGGCCTGGTAGCCGCCGATGGAAGAAATGTTGATCACATGCCCGCTGCGCTGGCGACGCATGTGCGGCAGCACCGCCCGGGTTACGTTGAGTACGCCGAAGACGTTGGTGGCGAACAGACGCTCGGTCTCGCTGGCGCTGGTTTCCTCTACCGCCCCCAACACGCCGAACCCGGCATTGTTGATCAGCACATCGATGCGGCCGAAACGCTTTATGCCTTCTGCCACGGCCTGGTGCGCTTGCTCCTCGCGGGTCACGTCCAGGCGCACGGCCAGCAGGTTGGGATGGTCGCCGAGCCGGGCGATTATTTCTTCGGGTTTTCGGGCCGTGGCAATCACCGCGTCGCCGGCACGCAGAGCACGTTCTGCGATGAGAGTACCAAAACCACGGGAAGCCCCAGTAATGAACCAAGTACGCATTTCAACTCCTCCTGTCAGCGACCCGAGCGTTATTGCCGGGCCTTCTCGATGAGTTGACGCCACTTTAAAACTGCATTACTGATGTGATAATCCCAGCAATATTGCATGACTTTGTGAAAGGCATTCATATATGAAAGCGCCTTCGGCAGCCGACCTCTCGACCTTCCTGTGCGTGGCCACTCACCTGAATTTCAGCCGGGCAGCGGTCGAACTTCGGCTGACGCCTTCTGCGCTGAGCCATGCGGTGCGCACTCTGGAGAACCGACTCGGGGTCAGGCTGTTCAATCGCACCACCCGCAGCGTCGGCCTGACTGAAGCCGGCGAGCGTCTCTTTGCCCGACTCAAACCGGCCTTTCGCGATATCGACGATGCCCTGGAAGACCTGAACCATTATCGCGACAAGCCCTCGGGCAACCTGAGAATCACCGCAGGTCGCCAGGCCGCCGAACTGGTGTTGCTGCCATTGGCCAGCAGCTTCCTCGAAGCCTACCCGGACGTGAAACTGGAGATCGTGACGGACGATGCGCTGGTCGATGTGGTGGCGCAGGGTTTTGACGCTGGCGTGCGCTTCGGCGTTCGGTTGGAGGCGGACATGGTCTCCCTGCCAATTGGCAGCTTCATGCGCTCCGTGGTCGTGGGTTCAGCGGATTTTTTCCGCAAACATCCCGTTCCGCAAAAACCCGAGGATTTGCATGGCCTGCCGTGCATCCGTCATCGTTTCCCCAGTGGCGCGTTGTATCGCTGGGAGTTCGAACGGGGTGGGATCGCCCAGGAAATCGAAATAGACGGCCCACTCACCCTGGGCGACGTCAGCCTGATGGTCGGCCCGGCGTTGCAAGGGGTGGGCCTGGCCTACATCTTCGAAGACATGGTCAAGGCGCAGATTGCCCACGGCAGCCTGATCCAGGTGCTGGGCGACTGGTGCCCCTACTTCCCTGGCCTGCATCTGTACTACCCAAGTCGACGGCATGTGCCGGCAACGCTCAAGGCTTTCATCGAGTTTGCCCGAGCTGCACGGGAGGTCAGTCCACGGTAGCGCTTTTGGAACCTGTAGGAGCCTGGCTTGCCGGCGAAGGCGTCCGAAAGACCAGCGCAATGTTCAAGGACGCCTTCGCCGGCATGCCTGGCTCCTACAGGGGATAGGCGTACGGCTGCCAATCAGGCCTTGAGATAGTCCAGGGTTTGGGCCGTAGTCCACAGGGCATTGGCGATGTAGCGGTAGTTGATCAGCGCCGCCAGATAGCCATCACCTTCAGGCGTGCTCGGCCCGGCAGTGGCGTCACGGACCACGGCCACTTCAAAGCCCTGCTCCAGCAACTCGCGCAGGTGCGATTCGACACACAGGTTCGCCGCCATGCCCGCCAGGATGACCTGCGAAACGCCATGCTTGCGCAGTTGCAACGCCAGGTCATTGGTTTCAGGACCATACACCTTGTGCGGCGAAGCGATGATGGTCTGGCCGTCGAGGATGTACGGCTTGAACTCGGGCATGAAGTCGGCACCGGAGTTTTCGAAACCGTCGAGGGTCAGCGGCCCCTTGCGATCGAACATGCAGATGCTGTGCATGACCTTTTCCAGCGGCCCGCCGAAATGCCATTGGTGGTCGCACGGGTAGTAGTAATGCGGGGAAACGGCGACGGTGATGCCCGCGCCTTTGGCAGCGGCAAACAACTGCCCGAGGTGGTTGACCACATCGTGCTCGACGACACTCTTGCCGAATACGCTCCAGCTCACGCCCTCGGGGCTGAGGAAGTCGATCTGCGGGTCGATGACCACCAACGCAGCGCGGGACATGTCGAGCTTCATGCCCGGGTCCGGCAGCGCTGGCTCTGCCGGGTCGGCGTACGGCGGGGCGGTGCGGCTCGAATCGTTACTCATGGCAAAAGACTCCGGTGGTGGACGAGAAAATCGCGCTACGCCATGGCGCCAACAAGGGCTGTTGTCTACCATCGGCGGCGAGAACTACATCCTACGGCCGCGCCCTGCTGCACTTTTGCCAGGACGTACAGCGTCTTTACCCGGGCGTCTCTAACATGGATATCCTTTCCGAATTCTTCGAGCGCACGCACCTGCAGGGCCGGCTGTTTTTTGCAGGCCCCGTGGATGGCACCCTCGTGCTCGACAAGCCGCCGGGCATGGCGTTCATCCATGTGATCAGTCGCGGCGGCATCGACATGGTGCAGCCGGGGTTGCCGAAGATCGCGATCAACGAACCCAGCGTGCTGTTTTGTCCCAGCAGTTGTCGCTACCAGTTGCGCTCAAGTTCGGTCGACGGTGCCGAACTGATCTGCGCCTCGTTCCGGTTCGGACGCAATGCCCTGCAGCCCTTCCCGCTCGGGCTCAAGGAGACGCTGGTGTTTCCCTTCCGGGAGCTGGAAAACCTGGCACCGTTGATCGGCAGCCTGGTCGGCGAATTCCACGGCCAGGCCCCCGGCCGGACCAAGGCGCTGAACCTGTTGCTCGAATACCTTTTCGTGCTGCTGGTGCGGCGTTCGGTCATGGAGGGCAAGATATCCAGCGGCTTGCTGTATGCCCTTCAGGACGGTCGCCTCGGGGCGGTGTTCAACCGGATTCACCAGGAGCCCGAAGCGCTCTGGACCGTAGAGAAGCTGGCCCACCTCGCGAACATGTCCCGATCCAGGTTCTCGGCGTGTTTTACCCGGATCATGGACATTTCGCCGATGGGCTACGTCACCGCCTGGCGCATGAAACTGGCCCAGGACCTGTTGCGCGACGGAGTGCAGATCAAGGTGATTGCCGCGACGGTCGGCTACAGTTCGCAAGCCTCGTTTTCCCGAACCTTCCTCAATGTGGTGGGTTTGCCCCCGGCCGAATGGCTCAAGCGCGATGGCTGTGAAACAGGCGAAGACGTGCCGCCACTGACGGCGCGGGTCGTACAATCTGCTGAAAACTTTTAATCTGGAGAGAGCACCGATGATCACCTGCTACCTGAAATACGTTATCGACCCCTACCAGCTCGAGGCCTTCGAGCATTACGGCAAACTGTGGATTCCCCTGGTGGAAAAATTCGGTGGCCAGCATCACGGCTATTTCCTGCCATCCGAAGGCGCCAACAACATCGCCATGGCGATGTTTACCTTTCCAAGCCTGGCGGCCTACGAAAACTACCGCCAACAATCGATGAACGACCCAGAGTGCATCGCCGCCTTCAAACTCGCCGAAGATAAAAAATTCATCCTCAGCTATGAGCGGAGCTTTCTGCGGCCGGTGTTCGGCGAGCGGGATCGCTGATTCAGTCTTGTCGCAGGTCCAGGCAATAGGTGTAGTAACCCGGATCGCGCACATAGCCCAGCGACTCATACAGGCGCTGGGCACTGAAGTTGTCGGTGGCGGTTTCCAGGGTCATGCCCTTGGCGCCCATCAACCGCGCAAAGTCGCGGGCGGTGTTCATCAGCAGCGTGCCAACGCCTTTGCCCCGGGCGGCGGGCGTGGTGAACAGGTCGCCGAGCAGCCAGGTGCGGTGCGCGTCGATGGAGGAAAAGGTCGGGAACATCTGCACGAAACCCAGCGCCTGGCCGTTGGCGTCCTCGGCGAAGAAGATCACCGACTCATCGCGGGCAATGCGTTCGGCGATGAAGTGGCGGGACTGGGGCAGGTTCGACGGCTGGCCGTAGAAGCCACGATAAGCGTCGAACAACGGGACGATGGTGTCGATGTGGGAGGCGTCGGCGCGCAGGGCCAGGATAGCCATGGGATGCTCCATTGCGGTCTCGGGGATTTACAGCCTAGCTTAAGATCGTTCCCACGCTCTGCGTGGGAACGATCAATCGTGTCAAACCCGCACGTTACGCCCCGGCAACGTCGTGCGCTGGCTGTTTTCCCAGTTCTCCACCAACCCCACCGGCACATCCGACGCTGGCAACATCTGCGCCCCGCGAACCAGGTCCGAAGCCCGCTCGGCGAGCATGATGGTCGGCGCATTGAGGTTGCCGTTCGGTTCGGTCGGGAACACCGAAGAGTCGATGACCCGCAACCCCTGGATGCCATGCACCCGCAGTTGGGAATCCACCACCGCCATGTCGTCCTCGCCCATGCGGCAAGAGCCACAGGGGTGGTAAGTGCTTTCGAGGTTGTCACGGACAAAGGCATCGAGGTCTTCGTCGCTGGTCACCAGCGCGCCGGGGGCGATTTCGCCGTCGCGGAAACGGTCCATGGCCTTCTGGCCGATGATCTCCCGGGTGAGGCGGATGCAACGGCGGAAGCCTTCGCGGTCCTCTTCGCGCTCCAGGTAGTTGAAGCGAATTTCCGGGTGCTCATACGGATCGGCCGATCGTACCCGCACATAACCACGGCTTTTCGGTTTGTTCGGGCCCGTGAGCACCATGAAACCGTGGCCCTTGATTGGCTTGTTGCCGTCGTAACGCATCGCTGCCGGCAGGAAGTGGAACTGAATGTCCGGCCAGCGCAGGCCCTTCTCGGAGCGGATGAAACCACCGGCCTCGAAGTGGTTGGTGGCGCCCAGGCCGTCCTTGAACAGCAGCCAGCGCAAGCCGATCATCAGTTTGCTCAGCGGGTCCATCTTGCTGTTGAGCGTCACCGGTTCCTTGCAGCCGAATTGAATGTAGACCTCGGCGTGATCCTGCAGGTTCTCCCCTACCCCTGGCAGGTTATGGCGCACGTTGATCCCGGCCTTGCGCAGGACCTCGGCCGGGCCGATGCCGGAGCGTTGCAGCAGGTGCGGCGAACCGATCGGCCCGGACGAGACGAGTACTTCGCGGTTGCAATACACCTGGTGGGTCTGGCCACCGTGGTCATACATGACCCCGACCGCACGCTTGCCTTCGAGAATGATCTGCCGCGTCATCGCATGGGTGATCACCGTCAGGTTCGGACGGCCCATGGCCGGACGCAGATAGGCATTGGCCGTGGAGCAGCGCACGCCATTCTTCACGGTCATGTGCATCGCACCGAAGCCTTCCTGCATGTAGCCGTTGCAGTCTTCGGTCTTGATGTAGCCCGCCTCCGCACCGGCCTCGACCCAGGCTCCGTACAACGGGTTTTTCATGTGGTTGCCGTTGGTGGTGTGCAGCGGTCCGGTCTGCCCGCGATAGCTGTCGCCACCGGACTCGTAGCTTTCGGCACGCTTGAAGTACGGCAGGCAGTTCCTGTAACCCCAGCCCTGGGCGCCGAGGGATTCCCATTCATCGAAATCCAGGGCGTGACCGCGGATGTACACCAGGCCATTGATCGACGACGAACCACCCAGCACCTTGCCCCGAGGGCAATGAATGCGCCGACCGTTGAGGTAGGTTTCCGGCTCGGTTTCGTAGCGCCAGTTGTACTTTTTGGTGTTCATCGGGATCGAGAACGCACTGGGCATCTGGATCACCACGCTCTTGTCGCTGCCGCCGAATTCCAGGACCAGCACCGAAGTGGCCGGGTCTTCGCTCAGGCGGTTGGCCAACACACAACCTGCCGAGCCTGCGCCAATGATGATGTAGTCGTATTTTTGCGTGGTCATGATTGTCTCCCGACCGTCGATTCAGTGAAAACCGGCACGGGTTGCTGCTTGTGGGTCAGCGTGTCGCCGGTGGTGTATTGCGGGGAGGTCTTCTCGATGTGCTGGATCACCGCCTCTTCGCGCTCAAGGTCGATCGAGCGACTCAGCCAGTAGTACGCCAGCCCCGAGACGATCAGCCCCACCAGCCAGGCGACGTCGATGCTGCCCAGCGCCTTGGCCAGCGGGCCGACATACACTTCGCGCTGTTCGACGCCGTCGTAGATGTAGAAGAACGGAATCATCGAGATAAAGCCGATGGCATAGGCGGCGATGCCACGCAGGCCCCAGCTGCCGTAGATGTTGCCGTGGGGCATGAAGAAGTGCGGGATGGCGTAGCGGCCCTTGCGCACGAAGAAGTAGTCCGTGAGGTTGACCGAGGTCCAGGGCACCAGGAAATACAGCATCACCACCAGGTAGATGCCGAGCACCGACAGGCCTTTGCCGGAACTCTGGATGCTCAGGGCTACGCCCAGTTGCAGCAGGATCACGAAAGCGATGGCGAGGATTCGCGCCTTGCGGGTCGGCTCGATGTGCCTGATCGAATCGACACAGGTCAGGGTCGTCAGCTTGGCGCTGTAGATGTTCATCGCGATCACCGGCAGGAACGCCAGGATGGTCACCACCACGACCGCGGTGCCCATCAGCGGCGACACGGTGTTGCCGACTTGACCCAAGGCCACCAGCACATCGGTCGAATGCAGGTGATCGGCCAGCCAGCCACCGACGGAAATCATCCACGCACCGGACAACGAAGCCCCGAGAAACACCACGGCGATCAGCTTGCCGCTGGAGGTGTTCTTCGGCAGGTAACGCGAATAGTCCGACACGTACGGGGCATAGGCGATGTTGTAACTCGCCGCCGCCGCGAACTGCGCGATAAAACCGGTCCAGTTGAAGCCCAGAGGCGCCGGGGCCGCTTCGCCCTCGGCAAGCGCCGGCAACACGGCATCCGGCACCCAGCCCATCAATACCGCCAGGGTCACCAGGCCGTACAGCGGCAGCGACAGGTACAACGCCCATTTAAAGCTGCGGTGCATCCAGTCATGGCCGAGGATCGCCAACACCGCCGCCGGGATGGTCACCGCCACCGCGATCACCGCGGGGTTGAAACCGAACAGCGTGTGCAGGCCCTGCATCATCAGCACCAGGTTGACGATGTTGAACCCGGCGAACACGAACAGCGTCGCCAAAAGCACCAGGATCACGCCGCGGTAACCGAACTGCGCACGGGACTGGATCATCTGCGGCAAGCCGAGGTGCGGGCCTTGCGAACCGTGAAACGCCATGAACAGCGTGCCGAACATGATGCCCAGGGTGCCGGCGAGTGTGGTCCAGAGCGCGGTCAGGCCGACGCTTGGGCCGACGAAGCCGATGGTCATGGTGAAAAAGGTGAAATTGCCGAGGAACCAGAACGGGCCCTGGCTCGACAGCTTGTCGGTGCGCTCGTTCTCGGGAATGAAGTCAATCGAATGCCCCTCGACGACGGACTTGTCGTCGAGGGAAGAGACACTCGTGGCGGACTTGGCGTTAGTGTTCATGATGGACTCTTATTGTTGGAAGATCATGACGAGATAACCGCATTCTTTCGGGTGAACGATACCCGAGGGGCCTCCTGTGGGAGCGAGCTTGCTCGCGATGGGGGCGTGACATGCAACATTGATGTTGGCTGACAGTCCGCTATCGCGAGCAAGCTCGCTCCCACAGGGATTGAGTCAACCTTGACTCAAGGCAGCGTGATCCACACCGCCTTGGTTTCGAGCAGGTAATCGAGCTGCTCGGCGCCCAGGTCCTTGCCGAACCCGGACTGCTTGTAGCCACCGAACGGCATCGACGGGTCGAGGGTGCCGTGGGCGTTGACGTAGACCGAGCCGGCCTTGAGGCGTGGAATCAGGCTGTGCACCTTGCCCAGGTCGTTGGAATACAGGGCTGCCGCAAGGCCATAAAGCGAGTCATTGGCCAGGGCCAGCGCCTCTTCCTCATCATCGAAGGGTGCGGTGACCAGCACCGGACCGAAGATCTCTTCCTGGACGATGCGCATGTCGTTGCGGCAGTTGGCGAAGATGGTCGGCTCGACGAAGAAGCCAGGGCCATCGACCGGTTGGCCGCCGTAGACCAGTTCGGCGCCTTCGGCCTTGCCGGTCTCGATGTACTCGGTCACACGCTGCTTTTGCAGGGCCGAGACCAGTGGGCCGATGAAGCAGTCCGGGTCCAGGCCCGGGGCCATTTTCAGGGTGCGTGTGTAGGCGATCAGCTCACGCAGGAATTCGTCATAGACACTGCTATGAATATAAGCCCGCGTGCCGGCATCGCATACCTGCCCGGAGTTGAAAAACACGCCATTGGCGACCGCTTGTGCCGCGGCCGGAATGTCGGCATCGGCAAACACGATGACCGGTGACTTTCCGCCGAGTTCGAGGGTCAACCGCTTCATGTCGTCCAGCGCCGCGCGGCCAACGGTAAGGCCCACCGGGGTGGAACCGGTGAAGGTCAATTTGTCGATGCCGGGGTGGGTGGTCATCGCTGCGCCGACCACGCTGCCACGTCCGGTGACAATGTTGATCACGCCGTCCGGAATGCCCGCTTCCTGCACCAGTTCAGCGAAACGCAGGGCCGACAGCGAGGTCAGCTCGGCGGGTTTGACCACCACGGTGCAACCGGTGGCCAGCGCCGCGCCGAGCTTCCAGGCCATGGTTTGCAGCGGGAAGTTCCACGGCACGATGGCGCCGACCACGCCCACCGCTTCCTTGCGGGTATAGGCCAGGTAATTGCCCGGCAGCGAAGGCTCGACGGTGCGCCCGTGGAGCTTGGTGGCCCACCCGGCGAAATAGCGCAGGGTATCGACGGTGCCCTGGATATCGACGTCCTTGGCGAAGGCGACCGACTTGCCCATGTCGATCGATTCGATTTGCGCCAGTTCGGCAGCGTTCTGTTCGATCAAATCCGCCAGGCGCTGGATCAGGCGTTCGCGTTGCGCCGGTTTGGCCTGGCGCCATTCGCCACCGTCGAACTGCGCGCGGGCGGCTTGCACGGCGCGGTCCAGGTCAGCGGTAGTGCCCATAGGAATGCGGGTGATCAGGCCTTCGGTCGAGGGCTCGATCACATCGGAAGTCTGGCCGTCGCTGGCTTCGACCCAGGTGCCGCCGATGAACATCTTCTGCACTTTGCTGAGGAAGGTCTGGGTGGCTTCGCTGACGCCGAATTTTTGCAGGTAACTTTTGACGATCGTGTCCATTTTTGTTCTCTCTGCCCGGCAGTCAGGTCCTGCCGGGCTTTGTGGTTTCGATTTCAGGCTCAGCTTTTTAGACCTGAGCCGTTTCGCTCTGGGCCACCCGCACCTTGCCGCGTTCGTGGAAGATGAAACCGATGCTGTTGAGCAGCAGTTGCGCGGCGAGGATCGAGGTCATGCCGGTCGGGTCGTACACCGGTGCAACCTCCACCAGGTCCATGCCGACGATGTTGCCTTTACTGCGCTTGGCCAGGGCCTGGATGATTTCCAGCACTTCGTAGTAGAGGAAGCCGCCGTGGCTCGGGGTGCCGGTGCCAGGGGCGATGGACGGGTCGAAACCGTCGATGTCGATGGTGATGTAGTAGTTGATGTTCTGCGGGATCAGCGCCAGTACACCTTCGACGCCGAGACGACGTACATCGCGCACCGAGAGGATCTTCGAGCCGGCTTCGTGGGCCGCTTCGTAGTCGTCGCGGTTGGACGACGAGACGTTGCGGATGCCCATCTGGGTCATGCCGACGATATGGTTCATTTCCGAGGCCCGGCGCAGCGGGTTGCCGTGGCCGTAGCGCACGCCGTGGCGCTCGTCGACGAAGTCCAGGTGGGCATCGAAGTGGATGATGTGGATCGGGCCACGGCCTTCGAAAGCCTTGATCACCGGCGCGTGCACCGAGTGATCGCCGCCCAGCACCACCGGCATCACACCGGCATCGAGGATCTTGCGCACGGCGTATTCGGTGTTCTTGTTACTGGTGGCCATGTCGGTGTGGACGATGTCGGCATCACCGACGTCGACCATGCGCACGTCCGACGCCGTCAGGTACATCACGTCATCTTCGTGGTCGTAGGCGCCAGCGTGGCCGAAGGAAAACAGCGTCGATGCTTCGCGAATCCCGCGTGGTCCGAAGCGTGCGCCGGAGCGCCACTGGGTGCCCATGTCATTGGGCACGCCAAGCACCGCGACGTCGGCATCCAGCGCGTCCCAATCGGTGCACACCGGGGATTTGCCAAAGGTGCAATGACCCACGAATGGCAGGTTCAGGCGACCGGATTCATAACCGTTGTTCGACATTTCTAGCCTCTCCACTTCTTGTTATCGGCTTGACGGACTGCAAGGCGACCGCCGTTGGAAAGACTATGAGCGCAGGTTTTCGTGGAAAAAATGCTAAACATCAGATACTCATATCGGCAATCACGATGCATCCCTTGCCGGAGGTTCCCGATGATCCAGCTGCACGATGTCGACCTGAAACTGCTCAGGGTATTTGCCACGATTGTCCGCTGCGGCGGCTTCTCGGCCGCCCAGGCGGCGTTGAACGCCGGGCAGTCGACCATCAGCGAACAGATGACCCACCTGGAAACCCGGCTCGGCGTCAAACTCTGCCAGCGCGGGCGCAGCGGCTTTCGGCTTACCGAGCAAGGCGTGGCGATTCACGAAGCCACCCAGCGCCTGCTGTCGGCGGTGGAAAATTTCTGCATGGACGCCGACGTGCTCAAGCAGCACATCAGCGGCAAGCTCAACCTGGGGATCATCGACACCACCATCACCGATCCCGATTCGCCGATCCCGCGCACCACCCAGCGCTTCGTGTCGCGCGGGCATGACGTGCACCTGAACGTGTACGTCGGCACCCCGGCAGAACTGGAAGAAAGGGTGCTCGACGGCCGCCTGCACCTGGCCATCGGGCACTTCCCGATCCATGTGCCGGGCCTGCTGCAAGCGCCGCTGTATCAGGAGGCGCTCGGCCTGTACTGCGGGCGCCGGCATCCGCTGTACGGGAGCAAGGCCGAAGGTGCCGAGTTGCTTGAAGAAATCGGCGCGGGGCGCATCGTCGTGCGCGGCTACATGCAGCAGTACGACCTGGAACACTTGGGCGTGAACAAGGCGGCGGCCACAGTGGACAATATCGAGGCCTCGGCGATCCTGATCATCTCCGGCGCCTACATGGGCTTTTTGCCCGAGCACTTCGCCGCCCAGTGGCTCAAGTCAGGCGAGATGCATCAACTGGGCCCGGCGAGCCTGCGCCTGAAGTCGCCGTTCGACGTGATCACCCGGCGGGGCGTGGCACCACCGCCGATCCTCCAGGCGTTCCTCGAGGACCTGGCCGCCAGCGCGCGCAAAACGGCCAGCGGATGATGTGACGCTCGCCAAATTCGAATTCGCCCCGGCATACTGATTTTCGTTCGCCCATCTTGCAGGCCTGTCATGCGCATCCACGTCACCTTCATCGACCGCGTCGGCATCACCCAGGAAGTACTGGCCCTGCTTGGCGGGCGCAGCTTCAATCTGGACGCCGTGGAGATGGTGCCACCGAACGTCTACATCGACGCCCCGACCCTGGGCAGCGAGGTGCTGGAAGAGTTGCGCGAGGCACTGTTCGGCGTGCGTGGCGTGCAGGCGGTGACCATGGTCGACATCCTCCCCGGGCAACGTCGGCGCCTGCAGCTGGATGCCCTGCTCGCCGCCAGTTCCGACCCGGTGCTGGCGGTCGATGATCGTGGGCATGTGCTGCTGGCCAACCCGGCATTGATCGCCCTGTGCGGTCGCGAGCCGGCCGGTGAATCGCTGGGAACGCTGTTCGACGATGCCGATTTGCAACGCACCTTGATCGCCCACCATTTCCGCCTGCCCATGCATGAGGTCAGCCTCGGCGGTCACACCTTGCTGCTCGATGCCATGCCGATCACCGACGCTGGCGCCCTGCTCACCCTCTATCAACCCAATCGCATCGGCGAACGCCTCTCGGCACTGCACCACGATCACGCCGAAGGCTTCGATGCACTGCTCGGCGAGTCGCCGCCGATCCGCTCGCTCAAGGCCCGCGCGCAACGGGTGGCAGCCCTCGACGCACCGCTGTTGATCCAGGGGGAAACCGGCACCGGCAAGGAACTGGTGGCCCGGGCGTGTCATGCAATCAGCGGTCGCCGTGACAAGCCGTTCCTGGCCCTCAATTGCGCGGCGTTGCCGGAGAGCCTGGCTGAAAGCGAGCTGTTCGGCTACGCCCCCGGCGCGTTCACCGGGGCGCAACGGGGCGGCAAGCTCGGGCTGCTGGAACTGGCTGACCAGGGCACGGTGTTTCTCGACGAAGTCGGCGAGATGTCGCCGTACCTGCAAGCCAAGCTGCTGCGCTTTTTGAGTGATGGCTGCTTCCGTCGGGTGGGTGGCGATCGCGAGGTCAAGGTCAATGTGCGGATCCTCAGCGCGACCCACCGTGACCTGGAAAAAATGGTCAGCGAAGGACACTTTCGCGAAGACCTGTTCTACCGCCTCAATGTGCTCAACCTGCAAGTACCGCCGCTGCGCGAGCGTGGCCACGACATCCTGTTGATGGCCCAGCACTTCATGCAGCAGGCCTGCGCGCAGATCCAGCGCCCGGTCTGTCGCCTGGCGCCCAGCACCTTCCCCGCCCTGCTCGGCAACCGCTGGCCGGGTAACGTGCGGCAACTGCAAAACGTGATCTTCCGCGCCGCGGCGATCTGCGAAAACCCGCTGGTGGACATCGACGACCTCGACATCGCCAGAACCGCTGTCGAGCGCCGGAACGATGGCGAGGTGGGCAGCCTGGAGGAGGCTGTCGAAGGGTTTGAAAAGAATCTGCTGGAGCAGCTTTATCGCAGCTACCCCTCCAGCCGCCTGCTGGCTGCACGCTTGCAAACGTCCCATAGTGCGATTGCCATTCGGTTGCGCAAGTATGGGATTCCAAACAAGTCCTGATTGCCACAGTTTCTGAATCACAAAAAAACCTGTGGGAGCGGGCTTGCCCGCGATTGCTGTGTGTCAGGCAACAAAAATGGTGACTGACACGGCCTCATCGCGGGCAAGCCCGCTCCCACAGGGATTGAGTAGCATTTGCTGCTGTGTGCAAATCGATACAGCGTATCGAAATCAAGACAAAACCTTCTCAACCTGTCTACACCGGGCTTCGACCGCCTCCCTTTCCGTGTCTGTCTCGATTTCAATACAGCAGCCGCGCTCAATGCCCCCTCATAAATATCTAAGCCATTGATTTAAAACGATTAATTAACCTTGGCACCACCCTTGCACTCTTTCCTCCAGCCGAGCTCGTTACCCAGACCCGAGCCTGCCCATCGCCTCCGCCACCTGCAGCGGATGAGTCAGAACAATGAGGAGTTGATATGAGCGAATTGCGTTTTACCGTCGAACACGAATGGCTGCGTACCGAAGCTGATGGCACTGTCACCGTTGGCATCACGGCGTTTGCCCAACAGGCATTGGGGGATGTGGTGTTCGTTCAGGTGCCTGAATTGGGCAGCTTCGAGGCCGGTGCCGAAGTGTCGGTCGTGGAATCGGTGAAAGCCGCCAGCAGCATCGGCATGCCACTGGACGGCGAGGTGCTGCACGTGAACTCGGAGCTGGACAGCAACCCTGAGCTGGTCAACGAAGACCCACTGGGCGAAGGCTGGTTCTTCCGTTTCCAGCCCGCTGACGCTGGCGCTGTCGACCAACTGCTGGATCAAGCCGGCTACGACCGCCTGATCCAAGACCAGACCGACGCCTGAGGATTGCCCATGACCGCCCTCCTCGACACCCGTAACGAATTCATCGCCCGCCACATCGGCCCCCGCGCCGGTGACGAGCAGGCCATGCTCAACACCCTCGGTTTCGACTCCCTCGAAGCCCTGGGCGCCAGTGTCATTCCCGACAGCATCAAGGGCACCAGCGTGCTCGGCCTCGAAGACGGCCTGAGCGAAGCGGACGCCCTGGCGATGATCAAAGGCATCGCCGGCAAGAACCAGCTGTTCAAGACCTTCATCGGCCAGGGTTACTACGGCACCCACACGCCGTCGCCGATCCTGCGCAACCTCCTGGAAAACCCGGCCTGGTACACCGCCTACACCCCGTACCAGCCGGAAATCTCCCAGGGCCGCCTCGAAGCCCTGCTGAACTTCCAGACCCTGATCAGCGACCTCACCGGCCTGCCGATCGCCAACGCCTCCCTGCTCGACGAAGCCACCGCCGCCGCCGAAGCCATGACCTTCTGCAAGCGCCTGAGCAAGAACAAGGGCAGCCACCAGTTCTTCGCCTCTGTGCATTGCCACCCGCAAACCCTCGACGTGCTGCGCACCCGTGCCGAGCCGCTGGGCATCGACGTGGTGGTCGGTGACGAGCGCGAGCTGAGCGACGTGACGCCGTTCTTCGGCGCCCTGCTGCAATACCCGGCGAGCAACGGTGACGTCTTCGACTACCGCGAGCTGACCGAGCGTTTCCACGCTGCCAACGCCCTGGTGGCCGTGGCCGCGGACCTGCTGGCCCTGACCCTGCTGACCGCGCCGGGCGAGTTCGGCGCCGACGTGGCCAT